>NZ_JBQWEL010000004.1:0-278630 GCF_052658925.1 Microvirga medicaginis
TGCAGCAGAAATACCAGCGCTCGTGATGACTGTAGCGGCAAGCAAACCAAGAAGACGCGTTTTCATGAGCATTCATCCCTAGTGCGAGGAGTCGCAGTAGAAGAGTATGTCTCATCGCGAAATTCTGGCTATGGTAAAGCTGCAACACCGCCAAGTTTTAAGCCTCTTTCTGATGTATTTTGCTGCCCGAACCCTGCGTAAACTTTTTGTTAATACATTGAGGAATTTGACTCGCTGGGAGTTGCGTGTCCTACTGATGCTGTCTTGGGAGCGATCCAAAGGCGAGGAGAGACTAAACCCTGCCCGTCGAGGGGCAGGGTTTTTTATGACCGCTGTCTGTATCCTGTACGGACGTGGCTAAACTGGTACATGCAAGGGACTTAGATTCCCTCGCAGATGCTACTCGCGCGACACACCGCCACCTCCGGAACCATCAGTCGGCCCACCAATATTTGGCCTGAGAATCGGCAAACCGTCAGGTCCTCACAGTAGACACGCCGATCGTTGAAAAGCGCTAGAGCCTCGGACGAAAAAAGTGGAATCCCCTTTTTGGGATTCATCCGATGCTTACGCTTTATGCTGGCGCATCGTTGATTGCGGAAAACCGGGTCCACTTTTCGCTACCGCGGCCCTTCGGGTCACTGACGCGGCCCTGCGGGTCCGCACGATGCGCTAGCACGCGTCGTAAGCTGACAGACCTAAGGGCAACATCGATCTATGCCGTTTCGCCGCCCAAGCGAGAAGGATGCGTCTAGAATCGTACGCTATCGAGAGGCTGCGGCGCTCCTCACCTGTTCCGCCCTGCCTTGCCCATGTAAGAAAGAGCGAATGGATGAGCGATCGACCCCGCCAGAAGTAGCTCGCGGGGTGGCTCCAAACGAATAGTGCAGCGTGTTATTGCGCCATGGAGGCTGTGTGGGTTTTCAGAGCACGAAGCGTTGAAGGCTCAAGTTCCCCAGTGACGCGGAAACCTTTGGCACGTTGGAACGCTTCAACGGCTTTACGAGTGCTGGGCCCTAATAGCCCGTCGGCTTTCAGATCTCCGTACCCAAAATCGGCAAGCGCTTCCTGTGCCGCTCGTATCTGTTCCTTCGAGAGAGGATCTGTCGATGCTGTGCTGCCCGTGATGCTGTCCGCTTTTGCGCTTGGTCGGTTCGATAATCCAGCTAGTCGAGCGCGCTCCTGTTCTATCGCCTGACTAACACTCGCTCGCAAAGAATCCAAATCCTGCAGCTCCCGTATGGCTGCCTCAATTTGTGTCTGCATATTTTGCAGATTCTGACCGGTCTGATTTCTCTGATCCCGTTCCCGCGCGAGTTGATCGCGCTCTGCACCGATTGTCTCGACCTGTTCTCTAAGCTGCGCAATCTTGGTCTGTACAGCTTCCTCTTCTGAGCCAGATGATAGTGCCGAATACGCAAATAACCCCCAGCCGACAACCGCTACGGCCAAAAGGCCTTTGCTCGCGGCTTCGATCTGCAATCCAGCTTTGTAATATCTGTAATCCATTATCTCACTCGCGGGTTTTTCGCTTAGAAACCTCACCGAACTGGTGCTCACGTCCGCTCCGCAATGGGCTCCGGTTGTGACGCAAATTGGACAGGCCGATACCTCCATGTCGGCGTGGTTAACCGACCCTAAACGGGAACAATCAGTCAAAGCTGGCGGGGCATTTTTAGGACAGGAAATTAAGTCGGGGAGCGAGGCAGCCCCCTCGGTCCCTTTATGCCACTTGGCGTGACCTAGTCCCGCGACATTCTCTGCACATGGTTCTTCCAAGGGCCTCGAAATGGGCTATGATCCGGTCGAGGTAACCCCTAGGGAATATTGGCATGGTGATGCTCTACACGATGACGGGGTTGGTCGGCGCTCTCGTCAGTTGCGTTCTGCTCTGGCCTTACGGAGCGACATTCGCTCTTATCAGCATGCCATTCGGAGGAAGCCTGTTTACGCTCTTGGCTGCGATTTTGATTTACGTGCGAGCGCCAAATGAGCCCGACTCTGGTGATAAATCCTGCGGATGAAGTGGATCAGTTTCGGAAGGTGTTGTTGATCAGCAGTTGCCGGTCCATTGAGGCAATCGAATTCACCTGGATGGGCTGATAGTCGATGATGATGAAAGCTGAATTTTGCGGCGTCAGCAGGCGGTCCTTTACCAGGTCTCTGATCGGCTCGCTTGCCATGTCTTCTTCCTGTTTCTGCAACTAATCTTAAGCTCTTCAAGGCGAATTTGACCGCTCGCCGTTCATCTGGAAGGGGTCTTTCTGGCGAGCGCTTTACACTCTAACTCTCCGGCAAATCGTCGAAAGCCATGTTCTTACGAACCCGGTGTTCGTGTTCGCAGAACGGCCTGGCTGCCCGAATCCGTGGGGATCGATTACAATCAGCAGGAACTGCCCTTCGCCGGTCGGACGTGAACAGGAGCATGCCCATGGACAACAGCGTCATCGAGAACCCGACAGCTCACCGGTTCGAGATGGTCATCGGAGATGCCATCGCGGCGGCCTATTACAGACTGGAGAATGGCAACGTGGTGCTTACCCATACGGAGGTGCCCCAGGAATTGTCCGGCCAGGGAATCGGCTCCAGGCTCGCTGAGGGCGTGTTTCGGTTGATCCGCGCGAGCGGACGCAAGGTGATCGTCCGGTGCTCCTTCATGGCGGGATGGGCCAGCCGCCACCCTGAGGTCGCAGATCTCGTCGTCGGCTGAGCGTGGCCCCGGCCCTCCTGGCGAGCCGACCTGGTTCCCCAGATCGCTGTGGCTCTTTCAGAATGATGCGCATGCCATCAAGGTTGACGATCTCAGCCACACGCTACTGTCCGTCGTCATCCACCTTGGGCATCGCGACACTCGACGCGCCGGCATCCGGGAGACCGGGGACCACCAAGGAGAGTGTCCAGATCCTCGCGCCGCCACGACGGCGACATGATTGCTCCCAGCGCGTCCGTGGCCACGATCGGCAGGCCCTATGGCGGTCACACCCTTGATGATACCGGCAAGGAAGAAGGCTTGGCAGATCGAGAGCATGAGTCACACGGAAAAATTCGGACATGCTCCCATGGCCCATGGGCAGATGAGCGGCACAATTGAGCCAAGCGTTCCGGGATTCCGCCGAGATCGATGACGGCAGTCTCGCCGTCCTTCCGCGAGCCGAAAGCGAAGGTGCCGGGGAAGTGGCCGGAACGCGACTCAAAGCCTTGCGTTACGCTTGGTGCAGGTTGCCGACAAAACCTGCTTTGAGCGTTCTGGAGGGCTCCTATGGTGAATGTAGCCGATACCGGCAGCCAATCCACTCCTGACAGGGAGGGGAACAAGTCTGCGGATTGTCCCCCTGACAACAAGTTGCCCGAGAACTCGAAGGAGAATCTCGATGCAAGGCTCGACCATGCTATCGAGGAAACCTTCCCAACCAGCGATCCGGTCTCGGTGACCATCACTAAAGGCGCAGGAACCGTCCCTCATGGTCAGGAGGTTTCTCCAGCATCAACCTTGAAGCAGCAACCCGCTCCAGAGCAAGACACCAGCGAGCACCTTCTTGATCAGATGCGCGAGACGCTCAACGATGTCGCCGGGAGTGCCGCTGGAGCAGCCGAAAGCGTGTACAGCCGGGGCGAGCGCTACGTGCGGCAAGCAGGCGAATACTATCCGCAGGCCGAACGATATGTTCGTGAGGGGCAAAGCCTTGTGACCCGGTACATAACGGGAAGCCCGTTGCTCTCGCTCTTCATGGCAGGTGCCATTGGCTACGCACTGGCCTGGATGATCCACGGCGAGCGGCGCGATCGGGAGCCTGGCATACCGGATTACGGACGAACGAACCGTGGGTATGTCCCCCACCGTAGCAAACGGCGCCTGTAGGCATACTGACAGCGATTGAGACGCACACCAGCATGGAGGCCGAACAACGGCTCTGATCGGAACACCAACCAGACGCACACCTCGCATCGCAGCATAGCGGAATGCGAGGTCGCCAGGGGCATCGAAGTCGTTCGCACCCAGAGAGGAGACGCCATATGGCCCAGACTGATACCGCCGCCAACACCAATGCTCCCGGCACGATGACCGGCAAGCCCTTGATCGAGAGCGATCGGGTTGAGGGAACCGCTGTGTATGACCCGCAGGGTAACCATCTCGGCTCGATTAAGCGGCTGATGATTGAAAAGATCAGCGGCAAGGTTGCCTATGCTGTGATGTCGTTCGGCGGCTTCCTCGGCATGGGCGAGGAAGAGCACACCATCCCCTGGAGCAAGTTGACCTACGATACCAACTTGGGTGGATATCGCACAGATATCACAGAGGAGCAGCTACGCGGTGCCCCAGGTTTCTACCGAGACCGTGATGATTACGACTGGTCAGATCGGGAGCGCGAACGGGAACTGCACGACTACTGGAGGACGCCCTACTACTGGGGCATCTGACCTTGAGGTAAAGACGTTCGCCAGGGGAGTCCAAACGCTCCTCTGGCGATAAGGTCAAAGAAGGAGAAATGAGAAATGCCGGGTCGACTGCCCGGCACGACCGCCAGCCTCGTGCTGGATAAAGCGAGGGTACCGTAGCTGCAGGGCTCCTGCACAAGCGACATCATGGATGCGAACAATCCGCCCCCTCCAGCGGACACGACCCAATGGCCGCCGAGGTCATCTCCCAACGGCTCTACGACTGGTCCAAAACGCACTGGCCAGAGGTTGCGGCAGTGCGGGTCAGTGAGGCCCCGAAAACCTGGGCGGAATACCATCCATGAAATCAGCATCCGCATCAGTGAGGTCTTCGGCCGATCGTTCAGGAGATGGTAAGATTGCCGGCATCCTCTTTGCCTTGCGAAACAATCCAGCGGTGGAGATACACGAACATCGTTGAGGATGAGCTCGAATGACCAAGATCCCTACCGCTCTCGAGGCCCTGAGGCGTATCGCCGATGGCAGCATGACCTGCGAAGCCCTTGCCCGCGCCTGTCTGGAGCGGATCGCAGAGCGCGAACCCGCGGTGCACGCATGGCAGCACGTCGAGCCGGATGCGGTGCTCGACATGGCGCGCCGCATCGATCATGTCGGCATGGGGCCCCTGAAGGGACTGCCAATCGGCGTCAAGGACATCATCGATACGGCGGACATGCCGACGAGTTACGGCTCGCCCATTTACCAAGGATACCGGCCGGCGCGGGATGCCACCTGTGTGGCACTGGCGAGGCATGCTGGAGCACTGATCCTTGGCAAGACCGTAACGACTGAATTTGCCTATTTCCAACCCGGCAAGACGCACAATCCGCATGACTACGGCCGGACCCCAGGCGGTTCGTCCTCAGGTTCGGCCGCTGCAGTTGCGGATGGCATGGTATTGCTGGCTCTCGGCACACAGACAGCCGGCTCTGTCATCCGACCAGCGAGCTATTGTGGCTGTGTAGGCTACAAGCCGACACAAGGCCGGATCGACCGCACAGGTGTGCGGCCGTTTGCCGACAGCCTCGACACGGTCGGCGTCTTTGCCAGGACAGTGGAGGATGCCGCCCTTTTTGCCTCGGTCCTCGCAGGGCGGCCAGGACTGCGTATCGAGAACCAGTCTATCCGCCCACGTATAGGCCTGTCTCGAACCCATGAATGGGATGCAGCTGAACCTGCAGCGGCGGCCGTTTTGGAAGAAGCGGTCAAGCGCCTGCAAGCTTCTGGACTGGATATACGCGAGGTGGTGCTCCCGGAAGCTTGGCGAGATCTGTTCGAGGCGCAGAAGATCATCATGGCATATGAGGGGGCCCGAGCCTGTGCGCCCGAGATGCTGACCAAGCCGGATCGCCTCAGCGCCAAGCTTCGTGAAATCCTTCAGATCGGTGCAGCCATCTCCCCCGAAGATTACGACAGCGCCCAATCTCTTGCGGCCGAGGCACGGGCCCGCATGGCTGACGTGCTGGACGACTTGGACGTGTTGCTCACCCCCAGTGCGCCGGGTGAAGCGCCCCAGGGACTGGAGGCAACCGGCGATCCAGTCTTCAATCGCGTCTGGACGTTGCTGGGAGCGCCATGCGTCAATGTGCCGGGCCTGACCGGGCCATCCGGAATGCCCATTGGCGTCCAAGCTGTCGGTCGCATTGGCGACGATCAGCGCACGTTGGCGGCTGCCGCGGCAATCGCTCGGGTTCTATCAGTCAGATAGAGAATCGGACCCACAAATGGAGCCCATTTTTGGATCCGAGCCGACTTGTATCGGAGGTCGCTATCCGATCAGCTTCAAACCCTTAGCGAACCTTTGCCAGTTCGCCACGTAACCCATAGCGGATGCACGCAGCCTCTCGGTCGCGTCCGCATCCAGTGTCCGCACGGCTTTCGCAGGCGCGCCGACAATGAGGGAGTTGTCAGGAAACTCCTTGCCCTCGGTCACAAGCGCATTGGCTCCGACGAGGCAGTTCCTGCCGATGCGCGCGCCGTTCAGAACAGTGGCCCCCATGCCGATCAAGGAGTTGTCACCGATCGTACAGCCATGCACGATGGCATGGTGCCCGATCGTGACGCCCTCGCCGATGGTCAGAGGAAATCCCTCGTCGACATGCAGCATCGCTCCTTCCTGAATGTTGGTTCGATCGCCGATGATGATCGTGTCGTTGTCCGCTCGGATGACGGCGCCGAACCAGACACCGACTTCATGCCCCAGACGAACGCGCCCAATGACATGAGCGTCAGGTGCAATCCAATATTGGCCGGCTGGTGGCAATGCGGGCTTTTCACTATTCAATTCGTAGATCGGCATCCTACTTCCTCTCTGCTTTCTCTCGTCCACCAAGCCAGCTTGCTGACCTTGAACAATCACCGTACCTAGGCCGAAGCAGCCCGTCGCATTCTCCTGGTCTGCGGCTGTGCATCTTCTGCACTCTCTGCAAAGCCGGCGCGCTCCACCTCCTGGCGCTTATGCCGCAAATGCCGGCGAAGAATGTGCGAGAGCCCCACACCATCCCGTCGTTGCAGGGCGTTCAGGATTGCCTCGTGCTCCTGCACCGCCAATTCCCAATGAGTGGGAGGCATGGGGGCTACGAACCGCGCCCGCCGAATGCGCGACGTCACCGACTCGTAGAGCGAGGCCAGCACCGCATTGTCGGCTGCCTCGACGATCGCTTCATGAATCGCCCGGTTGCAGCGGTAATATTGCGGGAGGTCCCTGTTGCGGTAGTGCGAGACCATTTCCTCGTGCAGACCCGCAATTCGCTGGACCTGCCCGTCGCTGATGCGCTGGCAGGCGAGTTCTCCGGCAGCAGCTTCCAAACTCTCGCAGACTTCGAAGAGATCCTGCACGTCCTTCTGCGTCAGCTTGGCCGCTCTTGCCCCCCGGTTGGGCAACAGAACCACATAACCTTCGGCAGCGAGGACCTTCAGCGCCTCGCGCAGAGGCGTCCGGGAAATCCCCAGCGTCAGGCACAGGTCCCGCTCGGGGACGCGCGCACCGGGGGGAATCTCACCCTCCATCAGCATGTGCCTGACCCGGGACACCACCTCATCGTGCAACATTGCGCTTTAATCCTTATGCGTTACCCGCCTCACTCGGTGTTGCCGATGGTATCAGGTAACGTCAAGGCCCATCCAGTTTGAATGCAATTATGCCACATAGATCCCAAATTTCATTATTGCAATCTTGCATTTCAGATGTTTTGAATTCAAACTCAAACTGCTCGACATCAACATCTCAGGAAGCTCCTGCATCCGGGCGATGCTGGCATTCAGGGATTGACGGAGTCGAGATGACAGGATCGAAACTGCCAATGGATACGACAACGATGCCGACCACCACGCCGAGCGATGAAATTCTCTATGAGCGACGCGATGGGGTGGCGTTCGTCACCTTCAACAGGCCGCAGGCCCGCAACGCCTTCACCTTCGCCATGTACGAGCGCCTTGCAGAGATCTGCGCCGAGGTCAACGAGGACCGGTCTGTCCGAGCTATGGTTGTCACCGGTGCGGGGGGCAAGGCCTTTGCGGCCGGCACGGACATTTCCCAGTTCCGCGCATTCGACAGCCCAGAGGACGCCCTTGGCTATGAGAGCCGCATCGACCGTGTGTTGAACGCCCTTGAGACCTGTCGTGTGCCGACGATTGCTGCCATCGCGGGGGCCTGCACAGGCGGCGGAGCTGGCATTGCAGGCTGCTGCGATCTGCGGATTGCCGCCGACAACGCGCGCTTTGGCCTGCCGATTGCCCGGACACTCGGCAACTGCCTTTCCATGTCCAACTACAGCCGGTTCGCTGCCCTGATCGGCCCTGCCCGCCTCAAGGAGATGATCTTCACGGCCCGCCTGGTCGAGGCTCCTGAAGCGCTCCAGATCGGCTTGGTGAGCGAAGTCGTTGCCGACCCGGCCGCGCTGATGTCACGCGCTGAGGAGCTCGCCCGTACCGTCGCGGGCCATGCTCCCCTCACCCTACAGGCCTGCAAGGAGGCGTTGCGTCGGCTGCGGCCGACGATCCCTCCGGGTCAGGGCGAGGACCTGATCCTCATGTGTTACATGAGCCAGGATTTCCGCGAGGGCATCGACGCGTTCCTCAACAAGCGCCCTCCGAATTTCAAAGGCGAGTGAACTGCCCCTCGCTTTCCCGTTTCCCCCAACTAACGACAGATCGATCCCGACATGACGACGACGCTGCTTCCGCTTTTCCATGTACACCCCAAGACAGCGGACAAGGTTTTCCTGGAGACGGCAGACGGCGGCACACTCACCTACCGGCGCTTCTTTGCGATCACTTCTCGCCTCGCTCATGCCTTGAGAGGCTGCGGAGTGAAGCCCGGCGATCGGGTCGCCGTTCAGGTCGACAAGTCACCTGAAGCGCTCGCCCTTTATGTCGCCTGCGTACGGGCCGGAGCCGTCTACCTGCCGCTGAACACGGCCTATACCGCAAGCGAAGTCGATTATTTCGTCGGCGACGCCGAGCCGCGCCTCGTTGTCTGCCGTCCTTCCGCCCAAACCGAGATCGGCGCCATTGCCGCCAAGGTCGGCGGCTTGGCCGAAACCCTAGGAACGGCTGGGGACGGAAGCCTTATGGTGCTTGCAGCCGATCAGCCTGAGACCTTCGAGGATCACCCCGCTGGCCCAGACGATCTTGCGGCGATCCTCTACACCTCCGGTACGACAGGGCGCTCCAAGGGCGCCATGATGACCCACTACAATCTGACTTCGAATGCTCTGACGCTGGTCGATTACTGGCGCTTCACGGCGGACGACGTGCTCCTCCACGCCCTGCCGATCTATCACACCCATGGATTGTTCGTGGCGACGAACGTGGTGCTCGCCGCCCACGCCTCCATGCTTTTCCTGCCGAAGTTCGATGCCGACGAGGTGGTCCGGATTCTGCCGCGGGCCACCACCATGATGGGCGTTCCCACCTTCTATACGCGTTTGCTGGAGCATCCGGATTTCACCCGTGAACGCACTGCGCACATGCGCCTATTCATCTCGGGATCAGCGCCGCTCCTGGCCTCGACCCATGACGAGTTCTCGGCGCGCACCGGCCATGCGATCCTTGAACGCTACGGGATGACCGAAACGGGTATGAACACCTCCAATCCCTACGATGGTGACAGAATCGCCGGAACCGTGGGTTTCCCCCTGCCCGGTGTCGAATTGCGCATTGCCGATCCCGAAACGGGCCGCCAGCTCGGCACCAGCGATATCGGCATGATCGAGGTGAAAGGCCCCAATGTCTTCAAGGGCTACTGGCGCATGCCCGAGAAGACCGCGTCCGAATTCCGGCCGGACGGCTTCTTCATCACCGGCGACATTGGGAAGATCGATGAACGCGGCTACGTCCACATTGTCGGACGAGGCAAGGATCTCATCATCACGGGCGGCTTCAATGTCTATCCGAAGGAAATCGAGCTCGCCATCGACGCCATCGAAGGCGTGCAGGAATCAGCGGTCATCGGTGTGCCGCATCCGGATTTCGGCGAGGGCGTGACAGCGATCGTGGTCCCCTTGAAGGACGCCGCACTGACCGAGGAAACGATCATGGCGAGCGTGCGTGACAAGCTCGCTAAATTCAAGCAGCCCAAGCGCGTGCTCTTCGTGAACGAGCTGCCACGCAACACCATGGGTAAAGTCCAGAAGAACGTGCTGCGCGAGCAGTACAGCACCCTTTACGAGCGCCGCCAAGCTGGCTGACAGAGGCGTATCTGTGTCCTGAAGCCAGTGTTGCGACAATAGACGAGGATATGATGGGTCCACTCAATGGAATGAAGGTCATTGATCTGACGCACGTCATGGCGGGGCCGACCTGCACGCTCATGCTCGCAGACATGGGCGCAGACGTCATCAAGGTAGAGAAGACGCCCGATGGAGACGATACGCGGCGCATGCTGCCTCCGAAGATTGGCGACGAGGCCGCGGCGTACATGATGATGAACCGCAACAAGCGCGGTATCGTGCTCGATCTGAAGACCGACGGAGGAAAGAAAGTCCTGCGTCAGCTCGTGACGACCGCCGACGTGCTCGTCGAGAATTTCGGACCTGGCGTCATGGAGCGCCTTGGGTTCGGATACGAGGATCTCAAGAAGGAGAATCCCGGTCTCATCTATTGCTCTCTCTCCGGCTTCGGCCGGACCGGCCCCTACAGGGATCGGCGCGGTTTCGATCTCGTGGCTCAGGCCATGAGCGGCATCATGAGTTTCACGGGCGAACCCGGCGGAGCGCCCGCCAAATGCGGTCCGCCGCTCTCGGACATCACGGCCGGCATTCTTGCCGCCATGGGGATCCTGGCCGCTTACGCCCATCGTCTCAAGACTGGCGAGGGTCAGTGGGTAGAGACCTCCCTTTTCGAAGCGGCCCTCGTTCAGACCTACTGGCAATCGGCGATTGCGCTTGCAACCGGTATCGCCCCCAAGGCCATGGGATCGGCGCATCCGCTCAACGCCCCTTACCAAGCCTTCCAGGCGGCGGATGGTTGGATTGTAGTCGGTGGCGCAAACCAGAAGAACTGGCTGCGCACGCTTGATGCCATCGGCGCACCCGAGTTGGCCGATGATCCCCGGTTCAGGACCGGTGCCGACCGCATGGGGCATCTGCCCGAACTCGAGGCGGAACTCGCAGAGCGCTTCCGCGGCAAACCGGCAGCGTATTGGCTCGAGATTCTCGACGAGAAGGGTGTTCCCTGTGGACCTGTCTACGACATGCTGCAGGCCCTCAATGATCCTCAGACCGCCGCTCGCAAGATGCTGGTCGAGGTTGAACATTCGGCACTCGGTCCCGTCAAGACATTGGGCCTTCCCGTGAAGTTCTCCAGCACGCCAGGTGACGTCCTCAAGGGCGCTCCCGTCTTTGGCGAGGACACGCGCGAGGTTCTTACACAAGCCGGGTTCTCGGACGAGGAGATCGAAGCCTTCAAGAAGGAGGGTGCCGTGGTTTGCGCCGCGATCGATACTCAGGTAGAGCCGCGGCAAGGAAGCCAGGATCCGGAGAAGATCGCGAGAGAGGCTCGTTACCGCCCTAGCTATGGGTGATCCCGCCGGGATCATCTTTTCGGCTTGGTGCATCGCTCTTTGCGGAAAACCAGGCCCACTTTTCGCTGACACGGCCCTTCGGCTCACTGACGTGGCCGGCTGGGTCCGCACGATGCGCTAGCGTGATTGATGACGGAACCGACCAGCCCTTTCAACGGCCTCGGCCATATCTGGGGAAAGCCCGAGTGACTTTGCACGTCCCGCTGCTAAGAGGTTTTCCCTTCACGATCTCCACTCCCGCGCATAGAAATAGGTACGTGATTGCGGGAAAGGGCATCGCCAATATCAGTGCGATCCGCGTCGCTGTTCTGCTCAAGGCCAAGATGGAGACATCCGAAACTTCGCTGCGGCACCGGTGCAGTAACTCGCGTGAAGAATCAGGCAAAAACCCGCGAACGCCTTCCCCGTAATCGCGCGACGTCAGGCATTCACATTTAAACGTCGCATCATTTTCAATATAGACTTGGATCTAACCCTCGCACGGCCCCTCTCGATGCGTTGGCGCCGATTCCGTTTGACCCCCTTCATGCATCGAAGATGGCGACAGCAGATCTGCCCTGTAGAACAGGCAGCGATGCCGCTGCGAGCCACCACCCGCAGCGGCATCGCCCTCTTCCGTCAGTTCACTGTCTTGACGTGGCCAAGGCGCAGCATGTTCGCGCGTCTGATCAGGCCGGCCCAGAGTGGCCATGTCAAAAGGAGCGTTGCCAGAATGGTGATGGTGCTCACGAGCGGGTTCGAGAAGAAGATGCTCAAACTGCCTTGTGACATCAGCATGGACTGGCGGAAGGCATCCTCAGCTTTGTCGCCCAGCACGAGAGCCAGCACGAGCGGCGCAATGGGGTAGTCGAGTTTCTTGAACACGTAACCGACAACACCGAAGATGAAAGCAATCCAAAGATCGGGCTTCGATGAGGCTACCGTCCAGGCACCAATGAAGCAAATCACGATAATCAGCGGCCCGATGATCGCAAAGGGTATGCGCAGGATCGACGCGAAGAGAGGCACGGTCGCGAGGACAAGGACCACGGCCACGACGTTGCCGATATACATCGAGGCGATGAGGCCCCAGACGAAATCAGGTCTTTCGATGAAGAGCATCGGCCCGGGGTTGAGCCCCCAAATCATCAATCCGCCCATCATCACGGCAGCGGTGGCAGAGCCCGGAATGCCCAATGCTAGCATCGGCAGCATAGCGGCCGTGCCGGCGCCGTGATCGGCGGCTTCAGGCGCGATGACGCCCTCCGGTTCACCGGTTCCAAACCGGTCACGCCGACGCGAGAACCGCTTGGCGAGACCATAGCTCATGAAAGACGCTGCCGTGGGCCCGCCCGGCGTGATCCCCATCCAGACGCCGACGAGGCTCCCCCGCAGCAGCGCGACCCAGTACCGAGGCATACGCACGAGTGTCTCTATGACGCCAGCGAGGCTCACCTTCGCCTTCACACCGTCGAATTTGAGCCCCTCCTCCATCGTGAGTAGAAGTTCGCCAACCCCGAAGAGACCGATCACGACAATCAGAAAGCTGATGCCGCGCAGCAGCTCGTCGAGGCCAAAGGTCAGCCTCAGGCTGCCGGAAATCGTATCCATTCCGACCGTTGCGAGTGCAAAGCCCAAGAGAATGGAAACAATCGTCTTCGAAGGCTGCGCACCCGACAGGCCGACAAAGCTCGCAAAGGCCAGGAAATAGACGGCGAAGAACTCAGGCGGTGAGAACTGGAGTGCGAAGCTCGTTACCCAGCCTGACAGAAGAGTGGTGACGATGACCCCCATCATCGCGCCAAACCCCGCCGAAAGGAAAGCGAAGGAGAGTGCTTGGACAGCCTGCCCCTGCTTCGCCATCGGATGCCCATCGAAGGTCGTGGCGACGGAAGACGGCTCGCCTGGAATATTGAACAGGATTGATGTGGTGGAGCCGCCGAACAAGGCTCCCCAGTACATGCTAGTAAGAAGAATGATGGCTCCAACCGGATCCATCGTGTACGTCAGCGGCAGCAGGAGCGTCACTCCGTTCGGAGCCCCCAGCCCCGGCAGCACGCCAACCAGGATACCGAGCAGCACGCCAATCATCATCAAGGCCACGTGCTGAAAAGTCATTGCAACTGCGAAGCCATGAAAAAGCGACTCAATGTTGGCCATGGGACACCTCAATAAAGCCCGAGCAGAGCTTCGAGCGGGCCCGTCAGCAGGGGCACCTTGAACCAGATCGGAAAGATGAGCCGCATCGCGACAGCAACAGCAAGCGCGAGGCCGATGGCGTAAACAGGCCGGTAGCCTCCCTGAAAGATCATGACGAATGCGAGATAAAGGATCGTCCCGACATAAAGGCCAAGAAAGGACGAGACGATCACGAAACCCAAAATCGGCAATCCGAACGCAAGAACGCTCCGCATCTGCACATTCGTGACGAAGACGGAATGATCGGCGCTGCGACGCCGGAGGGCGATAACGAGATTTGTGAGACTCGCGAGGACGATGAGCACGCCAATACGGAATGGGAAGTAACCTGACGCGGGCCCGGAGTCTCCCCATCCGATGTCATGCTCGACAGCGCCCCACATGACGGCTATGCCGACAGCTCCGGTGACAAGCGCCGTTGCCACCTCCATGCTTATGCGCGATATGAGCGTCCGTTCGTTCATCACCGAACCTACCTCCTGTTTAAAAGGATGAAAGGCACGGTCGTTGCCCGTGCCTTTCACAAGGACCTGACGGTTCAGTTCACGAGCCAGCCTTCCTCCTCATAGACCTTGCGGGTGCGCTTCTCGTCCTCCTCAATGAAGGTCTTGAGCTCGGATCCGGCGATGAAGCGACCCGTCTGCGCCGTCTTGGTGAGGTAATCCTTCCACTCGGGAGTTTCGGTTACTTTTTTCAGGACGTCCGCCCAGAAGTCCACAGCCGCCTGAGGTGTGCCCGGAGGAAGCGCAACCGTGCGCGGCATCTGGTACGACTCGATGCCTGCGCCCTGCTCCTTGCAGGTCGGGATGTCGTGCCAGCTCTGCGTCTCCGTGACCTTCGGCCCCGGGGCCATGCGTTCTTTCGAGAATACGCACAGCGCCTTCAACTGGCCGGCCTTCCAGTGACCCACGCTTTCGCTTGGATTGTTGACATGGGATTGGACGTGCCCGCCCGTGAGCTGGACTGAGGCCTCGCCGCCGCTTTTGAACGGAAGGTAGATGAACTTCGCCCCCGTATCTTTTTCGATCAAGCGCGTGAGGGTCTGGTCCGTATCCTTCGACAGAGCCCCCGCCATCTTGAAGGTGCCGTTAGCTTCCTTGGCCGCCGCTGTGTACGACTTATAGTCTGTGTATGGAGAGTCGCCCTTCGTCCAGAGCACGAACTCGTCGAACACCATCGCGGCCACGGGCATGAAGTCAGTGTGCTTGAACGCCACTTTGGCAACCATGGGCAGCGTGTAAAGGTTTGACGTTCCGAATGCGAGCTTGTGGCCGTCGCCTTCGGCAGCCTTCACATAAACAAAGGTCTCGGCTCCGCTGCCGCCGCCCTTGTTCGCAACCAGGATCGGCTGGTCGATCAGATGGTTGTTTTGAATCGCCAATTGCACTGCACGTGCAAAGATGTCCGTACCGCCGCCCGGACCAGCCGCGCCGACAAACTCCACCGGCTTGGTAGGTTTCCATTCGGACTGCGCCAATGCCGGCGCAGTCCCCAGCGCCATCGCCATGGCAGCAGACGCGAAGATGCCTAGCGCACGCGGCGCATCAATACCCTTCAGGATCATACTTTCCTCCTTGCGCGTGCGCCGGTGTGGCGGACGCGACGTTGTCGTTCCCCACTCGCCACTTTCTTTGAGTGGCTTTGCCGTTATTGTTTTATTGTTGAAGGAATTATGAATTCAAAATTGCCCATGTGACAAGCCTTTTCTCCCAGGATTGGTCCTGCAAGGCCGAATTTTGTTTTCAGTTCCTCACTGCGGCCTATGGTGCCCGCAGCGCAACAAGGCGTCGTTTGGCTTCAGCGCCCCATCTTGCAGACGCCCGCAAGTCATCAGCCAACATCCGCTCCAGAACCTCGAATGCAAGCACCGCCGCGATCGGAATGCTCAAGCTCCTGGGCCTGTTTCGCAATGACACCCATGAGATGGATGCCAGCCCGTCTTTTCATCCTGGAGGCCGCACGGGCAAAATTCAGTTGAGCCTTTCATATCCGCTGCGCTGTCTTCCGAGCCGCACGGCTAGGCTCCGCACGCAGACTCGCGGCTGCATGTCCGGGACCGTCCGCTCGATCGGGGCAAGCGCACCGCGAGAGAGCATGCATGATCGTAGCCCCATTGTAGGCACGCACCTGAACTCCAGAACCACCTGGACCATCTCATGCTATTCAGAATGAATGCATCGCCGTGGTGCGGGAGCTTGCGAGCACCAAACGAGAGATGTCCCTGCTAACGCCGAGTATCGCCAGGGTCGGAGCAGTTTACCGATTTTACGGCGCTGATGAGCAACAGCCATTAGAACAGATCTGTCCAACTTTGAGGAGATACCCCCGACACGCCATTGTCCGCGTCATAAAACCCGAGTGAAGACCGATCCGGCATGAGATCGGCCGTAATGGACGATACTCTCAACGTAGATGAACCCACCAAGGAATCCGGCAGTTCGCCGCCCGGCGAATTGACTCGACCAATTTTGCATTCATAATACATAAGTCAAAATTCAAAACGGGCGGGTCGACGAAGCCCGCGCTGGCGGAGGATCCCATGAGCTATCAGGCTGGTCGGCACTTTCTTCAGATTCCGGGGCCTACCAACACTCCGCTGCCCGTGCTGGCCGCCATCGCAAAGCCGACGATCGACCATCGTGGACCGGAGTTCGGCCGGCTTGGCCGGGAGGTGCTCTCAGGTATCCGCACAATCTTCAAGACAACGCAGCCGGTGATCATCTATCCAGCCTCCGGCACGGGCGCTTGGGAGGCTGCCCTCGTCAATACCCTCTCGCCCGGCGACAAGGTCTTGATGTTCGAGACGGGATGGTTCTCGACCCTGTGGAACAAGATGGCCAAGCGGCTCGGGATCGAGGCGGAATTCATCAAGGGAGACTGGCGATCTGGTGTCAATGCCGACGCGATCGAGGCACGGTTGGCCGAGGACAAAGCTCACACGATCAAGGCCGTTGCCGTCGTGCACAACGAGACTTCAACAGGCGTCACCTCCAACATTGCCGCCGTGCGCCGTGCCATCGATAACGCCGGTCATCCAGCCCTGCTCCTCGTCGACACGATCTCGTCCCTGGGCTCCATCGATTATCGGCACGACGCGTGGGGCGTGGACGTGACAGTCGGTGGATCGCAGAAGGGCCTGATGCTTCCTCCAGGGCTGTCCTTCAATGCCATTTCCGAAAAGGCGCTCGCGGCGGCCAAGAAGGCAAAGCTCCCGCGCTCTTTCTGGGACTGGGAAGACATGCTTGCCATCAACGAGAAAGGCTTCTTCCCGTACACCCCGTCAACAAACCTGCTGCAAGGGCTGCAAGTGGCGATCCGGATGTTGCATGAGGAAGGTCTCGAGAACGTCTTCGCCCGTCATGACCGTGCCGCTGAAGCAACCCGGCGCTGCGTGCGTCATTGGGGCCTCGAAATTCAATGCCAGAATCCGGCGGAATACTCGTCATCACTCACCGCCGTCCGGCTTCCAGAAGGACACTCCGCCGATAACCTGCGGGCGGAAATCCTGACCCGCTTCAACATGTCCCTCGGCAATGGCCTTGGCCCTCTTGCAGACCAGGTTTTCCGGATCGGACATCTTGGCGACTTCCACGACCTCATGGTCACGGGCGTGCTCACCGGCGTCGAGATGGGGCTGCGCACATGCGGCATTCCGCATCGTTCCGGCGGTGTCGAAGCGGCCATGAGCTATCTGAGCGGCAATGCCGGACCCGCGGCGCAGGCTGCCGAATAACGTATCCGCCGATTGAGGGTTGGGAGCGGCCGAAACGCCGACTGCTCTCATCCCCCGCGCGGTCATGACAGGCAGAGGAATAAACGCGTGTCGGAGCTCTTTCCATGCTGACGCTAAAGGTCGCCCAGGAGATTATCCATGCTGCCCTCAAGGAAGCTGAAAGGCGCAGGCTGAAGCCTCTGGCCATTGTGGTTCTGGACAGCAGGGGCAGCGTCAAGGCTTCAGCCTCTCAGGATGGCACGTCGCTGCTGAGGGAGAAGGTCGCCCACGGAAAGGCGTTCGGAGCCCTCGGTCTTGGCCTCGGGTCTAGAGCGATCTTCAACCGCGCTCAGGAACAGCCCTATTTTGTTTCCGCCGTCAATGCGATTGCAGGCGGCTCGCTCGTGCCGGTACCCGGCGGCGTCCTGATCAAAGACCATGGCGGAGAGACCCTCGGTGCCGTGGGGATCTCCGGCGATGCGTCCGACAACGACGAGGCATGCGCAGTTATTGCAATCAAAGCCACGTCCTTGCAGCCGGACGCAGGCTAGCGGGTAAGGCAGACAATTGCCTTCCGGCATTCGGGTTGCAGTGAATGCCCCTCGTTTGCAAGAAGCTCTCCGAAATGGATCACTCATCGCCGGGCGGCTTTAGACGGAATGTCGATTCCGCATTTGGTATTAGCAAATTCGGAGTGCCGTGATGGCGCTGGAGGGTTCGATGCAGGGAAATTTCTCGTCTCCTATCACATATCCGTCACCCCGCCCTTCACCCCGCGGGCGAAATCTGGGCCTGGAGCGGCAGCTGACCAATGCGCTCGAGGGAAGTGTCAGCTTCGACACTTTCACCCGCGGACGATATGCGACAGACGCCTCGGTGTACCAGATCATGCCCGTCGGCGTGGTGTTCCCGAAGGGCTCGTCAGATATCGAAGCGACCCTCAAGATTGCTCGTGAACATGGAGTCCCGGTCATCGCGCGCGGCGGCGGGACATCTCAGAACGGGCAGCCGATAGGGGCTGGCCTCATCCTGGACTGCAGCCGAACCTTCAACGCGATTACCGCCTATGATCCACAGGCCCGGACCGTAACGGTCGAACCGGGAATCGTGCTGGAACATCTCAATGCCCGGCTCAAGACTGATGGCCTGTTCTTTCCCGTAGAGCCCTCGACCGCAAGCCGCTGCACGATCGGCGGCATGACGGGCAACAACTCCTGCGGGGCCCGCTCTCTGCGCTATGGCAAGATGGTCGATAATGTCCTGGCCATCGCCGCCCTCCTGCCGGATGGCGGGGCGTTTGGCGCCGAAATCGGCAGGGTCACGGGCTCGGAGCATATAACCCGCCTCGCGGCCGATATGATTGCCCTCGCTCATCGCGAGCGGGACGAGATCGAGCGCATGTTCCCCAAAGTGCAACGTCGGGTCGGCGGATACAACCTCGATGCACTGTTGCACGAACAGCCGAACCTTGCACACCTACTCGTCGGCTCCGAGGGCACGCTCGCTGTCACGACAGGCGTGACCCTGCAATTATCGGCGATCCCGACGCACCGGGTCATGGGAATATGCCACTTCCCCTCGTTCCGGGCAGCCATGGAAACGACGCGCCACCTTGTGGCGCTTGATCCGACCGCTGTCGAGCTCGTGGACAACAACATCCTGGTCCTCGGGGCCGACATTCCCCTCTTCCGGCGAACGCTCGCCGACATCACGAAAGGGAAACCCAACTGCCTGCTTCTGGTCGAATTCGCAGGCGACGACCTGGATGCACTCAAGATGGACTTGAGGCGGCTGGACCAGTGCATGGCCGACCATGGCCTCCCGGATGCCGTTGTCGAGGTCATCGAGCCGCCTCGCCAGCGCCAGATCTGGGAAGTCCGTGAAGCCTGCCTCAACATCATGATGTCCATGAAGGGGGACGGAAAGCCTGTCTCCTTCATCGAGGATTGCGCAGTCCCGCTGGAACATCTCGCCGATTACACGGATGCGGTGACGGAGCTGTTCGAACGCCGCGGCACTCGGGGCACTTGGTATGCTCATGCCTCTGTTGGCTGCCTGCATGTCCGCCCCATCCTCAACATGAAGGACGATGCGGATATCAGCTCCATGCGCGCCATCGCGGAGGAGGCCTGCGATCTGGTGCGGCGTTTCAAAGGCTCCCATTCCGGCGAGCACGGTGATGGCATCTCACGCTCCGAGTTTCACGAGCGCATGTTCGGAACCCGACTCGTCCGAGCCTTCGAGACCGTCAAGGACGGATTCGACCCGGGCAATCATCTCAACCCCGGTAAAATTGTCCGGCCTTATCGGATGGACGATCGCAGCCTGATGCGCTTCCCACCTGGCTATGATGCCGTAGAGCCTGCTACGACAGCTCTCGATTGGTCAGAATGGGGCAGCTTTGGCCAAGCCGTCGAGATGTGCAACAACAACGGCACCTGCCGGAAGACGCTGGGCGGCACAATGTGCCCATCCTATCGTGTCACCCGCCAAGAGCAGCACGTCACCCGTGGCCGCGCCAACTCCCTTCGTCTGGCTATTTCAGGCCAGCTAGGACCAGATGCGTTTACCTCTTCTGAGATGAAGGAGACGCTGGACCTGTGCGTTTCCTGCAAGGGCTGTAAGCGCGAGTGCCCTACTGGCGTGGATATGGCGAAGATGAAGATCGAGTTTCTTCATCACTATCATGCGCGCCACGGCCTGCCACTCAAGGAGCGGATGATCGCTCACCTCCCCCGCTACGCGCCCTTCGCCGCACTCGTCGCGCCACTCCTCAATTTACGTGACACGCTCCCCTTTCTTGCAAAGGCAACGGAGCGCTGGTTCGGCTTCAGCGCGCGACGCACGCTCCCGAAGTGGCGCCGCCCCTGGAAGCAGCTGGGCAAGATGGCAAGTCCGGATGACGTGGTCGGCGACGGCCGTGACCTCGTTCTCTTCGGCGACACCTTCAATCGCTATTTCGAGCGCGAGAACCTGGAGGCTGCGGAACGCGTTCTTTCGGCGGCCGGCTATCGCCTGCACCACGTCCCGCCGGCGGGGGGCAGACGGCCCCTTTGCTGCGGCCGAACCTATCTCTCTGCCGGACTGATTGACGATGCACGCAAGGAAGCCAGACGCACTCTGGATACGTTCGCACCTTATGTTGCCAAGGGCGCTCGGGTGATCGGCCTCGAGCCATCCTGCCTCCTGACCTTCCGTGATGAATTTGCGTCCCTCCTCCCGAAGGAGGAAGTCGAGCCGTTGGCGAGAGCCGCCTTCCTTCTTGAGGAGGTGCTGGCGACGGACCTGGAGACCGGCACGGCCTCGCTGCCTCTGAAGGACCAAGGTGGGCGGACCGCTCACCTGCATGGTCATTGTCATCAGAAGGCGTTTGGAATCATGGGACCGACCGAGGCCGTCCTGCACAAGGTTCCCGGTCTCAACGTGCAGACCATCGAGTCAAGCTGCTGTGGCATGTCAGGGGCGTTCGGCTATGGCACCGCGACAATCGACATCTCTTTTGCCATAGCGGAACTGTCGCTGCTGCCAGCTGTTCGCGAAGCCCGAGCCGATGACCTCGTGGTTGCCGACGGTACGAGCTGCCGCCATCAGATCCATGATGGCGCCAGCCGCAAAGCGGTTCACGTCGTCCGCGTACTCGATAATTCGCTCGCGTCTCGGCGTCAGGACACGCTATGAACATGATATACTGACCCAAACAAACCAAGCGGTTCGGTGCCCCATGGAAGCTACCCTCAGTATCAGTCGTCGCTACCTTCACGATGAGGTGGCGGAGCGTCTGCGGGACCTGATCCGCTCCGGCGAACTCGAGCCGAAGTCGCGGGTCAATGAGCTTGAACTCGCAGAGCGCTTTGGAATATCACGCACGCCGCTGCGCGAAGCGATCAAGATCCTGGCGACGGAAGGACTTCTTGAGCTGTTGCCCAATCGTGGCGCACGCGTCGCCAGCATTACGAATCAGGAAATCGACGAGATGATCGAGGTTGTGGCGGGACTTGAGGCCACCGCTGCCGACCTTGCCTGCAAACGCATGACGGATGACGAGATCGCTGCGATTGAGGGGCTGCATCAGCAGATGGTCGCAGCTTGGAAGCGAAAGGACAATTCGGGCTACTTTACACTCAACCGTCAGATTCATGAGGCGATCATGACGGCAAGCCGCAATGCGACATTACAAGGGATCTATGAGAATCTGTCGGGACGCATTCAACGGACCCGCTACTCGGCCCACAAGACACCCGAACAATGGCGCAGGGCGGTCGCTGAGCACGAGCAGATGATCAAACTTCTGAGAGCCCGCGACAGTGATCGCCTCGTAAAACTTATGCGCGAGCATATCTACGGGAAAAAAGAAGTCATTCTGGCCGCCTACGGAGAAAACACCTGAGATAGGGAATCAACGCTTGGGCATATTGTCCGGGAAGGCACTCTCCCGGGTCACGCTCTGCCGACCAGCGACCCTCACCATCCAGATTGTGCAGAGAAGACTTGCCATCGGCGAATACTCACTAGAGTGAGTAGCTCAGCCAAGCCAACAGCAGTGGGATCGTCACGATGGACACCATTGTCGACAGCACGACCACGCCGGCCACCTCCTCAGGCTCGTTGTTCCAGCGCTGCGCGAACAGGTAATTATAAACCGCAACAGGGTTCGCTGATTGCAGGATCAGAACGGCTTTCATGGCTCCAGCCAAGTCAAACAGCGTTGCGACCAGAATTCCGATCAACGTCCCTCCCCCGATTCGAAATGCTGTCACCGCGGCAGCGCGACCAAATGAGGCCACCTTCAATCGGCTCAAGGAGGCTCCTAACATCAACAGCATCAGGGGAACCGTCAGGTTGCCGATCAGCGCAAGCGTCTTGGCAACTGGCGCTGGCAGATCGATCCCCCAGAAAGACAGTGCGATTCCGATAGCGACGGCATAGAGCAGAGGCAGACGCAGCAATCCTCGCCAGTTCGCCTTGCCAGCTGCGATGGCTTGTCCGAACGTGTAGTTGGCGACCGAGGAGATCGAGAAGAACGCGATGGCATAGCTCAGCCCTTCGGGCCCGAAGGCATAAAGCGAGAGTGGCAGGCCGAGGTTCCCGGCATTGGGGAAGGCGATGGACGGCAGAAATGTCCGGATGCGCAACCCCGTGATCCATAGAAGCAGTGCTCCAATGCTGACAAAGAGCGCGATGGCTGTCGTAGCTGCCGCTGCTACGGCCGTAAAAGCCTCGAACGACAGACGCGATGTCTGGAATGTACTGATGACGAGGCAAGGAGTCGCCACATCCGCAATGAGAGCCGTCAGATCTCGTGATTCCAGCTTGTATCCCAGGCGCGTCCACATGGACCCGATCCCAACCGTAATCAGGATCGGGAGAACCACTGACGCGATTAGCAGGAGCATAGGAGTGTCCGGCTCACGACCGAGTGAGTGGAATGGGCAGAGCTCGACGAATGGCGCTGCGAGACTGTCCGGCCGGCTGCGTGCGGCAGGGATCGGAGCATGAAAGATCCTGAAGCATGAGCGAGAGTTTAGGACTCAACAAGGACGTGGGTGGCACGACGCAAAGCTAAGCAGGCACAAAGATTGTCAGACATCATAGGGTGTGTAAATGCCTGCTTTCCAGATCACGAGCGGGTTTTCCGTCACTGGTGAAGAGCCCGTGATCGGATGACTTCGCGACCTTTGTACGCTCACTCAGATGTCGATGCTAAGAGTGCTTACTCGTGGGCTTCTCATGCGAGTGTAGCCTCCGGGCCAAACGCGGGAATTCCCCTGCCCTTCAGGAATGTCCGGTGTTCCAGCCTTAAGCGGACCTTCGCTCTTGGAAGCTGCACGCCCTTTGGCGACAGGCAATGGCAGGCTTATGGCTGGAACGGACAGGGGAGTGCGCGGGGCGAAGTGTCTCGACAACCTTTGCCGCGGTTCTGCGTTGATTCAGTATGCAATATATCTGCGATGCTCCAGGGGCGAAGAGCTGGTTTCGGATTGAGACCAAAGGTGAGGCCGCGCTCGAGCCGGATGCGATGCAGCACGCGGTTGAGAAGTACTTCCGCCAAGCGTGGGACGCTGCAGCGAGCCCCTATCACTCGACCGCCGTTCCTTTTATCGAACAGGATATCGGTCTCAAGCCTCACGTGCAGCGTATCATGCCGCTATTCCTGACCTTACGCAGCGCGGAGGGGGATGCCCTTGCAACAGCGATGTTGCCGCTAGGCGGACGGTATGATTCCGCATTCAGGATCATCATCGTTGGTCTGGAGAACCGAGGTCCATACCCTGAACATGGGGAGGCTATTCGGAAGCTGGGTGAACATCTCGGGCTCAACCTCGACCGCATCTACTGCTACCTGTACGGTGGGGCCATCCCGTTCCGAAAGTAACCCGATCGTTATCCTGTGATGACGACGCGAGCCCTCGGGGAGGTGTCCCATGGTTTATGTCATGTTTCAGTACGACCGCCCGACCGGCTCGCATAGGTGGAACGACTACAATCAGCGGGTCCGGGACTGGATTGCCCAGCTTCCGCAAATTTCTGGTGCGGTGTCTTTATGGCCTATCGCACGACGGCTGGAGCCAGCCAGAACACCATGCTGGCGTTCGATACTGTGGAGGACGCCCGCACGGCGGCAGTGTCCGAGCATATGCAGGGAGTTCTCGATGGTCTCCGGTCAGTCGGCAGAATCGTTACGGCTGCCGGGAGTGAGTACGAGCACCTCGGAAGGCCTTTCTGCTAAGCAGGGATCTGATGGATGACGAAAGTGCGAAAGCTGTATACCAGCCCGAATGGGGATCGTTGGTATTTGATCCGGGATACGTCTGGCGAGGTTTTTGTGAGACACGAAGCCAACTTGGCATCAGGCGGCAATGTTGCTCATATCGAGGTTGGCGCCTTCCTGAGTTCTGGGCGCGGGCCTGAGCACCAGGAACTGCTGCGCTTGATTGGAACATTGCTGGACGATGAGGCGGCTCATCTCTGACTTGCCTCCTCTGCACCGTTCGCCACATCCCCTGGCGTGTCTGCAGCGGTAGGGACACCCAAGATATCGCCTGTGCCTTGTAAAGGCCGCATGACAATCTTATGGTCATTGCATCGAGATTTGGCTGACGACTGAGCTGCTGCGCCTCACCGTGCACATGCACGGACGACCTCCCCAAGCATCGATATCCCTTCGAGCCAATGCATATCAGTGCCGCGGCTCACCTTTATCATGGCTAGCAAAAAGGAGCTCACCATGGCGACGGGCACGGTCAAGTGGTACAATGAAACAAAAGGGTATGGCTTCATCCAGCCCGACAACGGCGGCAAGGACGTGTTCGTCCATGCCACCGCACTGGAGCGCGCAGGCCTGCGTGGTCTGGTTGAAGGTCAGAAGGTCTCCTACGATGTCGAGTCCGACCGACGGACAGGCAAGGAATCGGCCGGGAACCTGAAGACGGCCTGATCAAGTCTTCCGATCACCCATTTAGGACAAGGGCCGCTCCGTTACGGAGCGGCCCTTGCGTTTTGGCATAAGGCAACTCGGTGCGTCAGATTGCAAAGGAAAACAGCCCATGGCACGCAACAAATCCAAGCCGATCGAGAGTGGATACGCGCTCTTTGATGTTCTGTATGAGGACGGCTCCCGAAGCTCGAACAGGCGCGTTCCACGCTCCATTCTCGGTGGCCTGGATGGCGACGAGCCCGCAAGGAAGGCCATAGAGGAGCAGGACAACGCCATCGCTGAGAAAGCCCGGCGCCCGCGCATTCCGATCAAGAAGATTACGCGCTCACAAGTTTAGCTTACCTTGGCCGGACAATCGGGCCCGCCGCCGTCAGGCAACATCCTCTTTCGTACCGGCATAGTTGTACTGGGTCACGTCGATGTTATCGAAGGCAAATTTCGGAGGAATAATTTTCAGGATCACAATTCTTTGCCGATAACTTAAAGAATGTCCTTGTAAAAATCTAATAACTACCTATATCTTTATTATCGACTTTGGCCGGACAATCGGGCCGTTTCGCTTTTGGCTCCGCCAGGCGCACGTTCGGACTCTCTTTCCAAAACATCGACGAACCGAGTTGAGTCGCTCTTTTGCGCGCCTTTGCTCATGTGCATCTGCATCAATCGCGAAAGATCACCCCTATGATTATGGGCACCGTAAAATTCTACAATGACATGAAGGGCTTCGGCTTCATTCAACCCGATGACGGCGGCAAGGATGTGTTTGTCCACGCAACTGCTCTTGAGCGTGCCGGCATGCGCGGTCTAGTTGAGGGCCAGAAGGTCTTTTTCGACACGGCCGAGGATCGCCGCTCCGGCAAGGTAGCCGTCAACAACATCCAGAAGTCCTGAGCGTGATAGGGCGCAAACCGTAAGCGCCGGCATACGGAGCCGCTTCCGGATGGAGCGGCTTTTTCTTTGCGAATCTTCGTCATTCGATCTCGAACGAGTGAGGAATTAATGAACACGTTCCGAAAAACGGCCCCTGCGAAATCTGTGATGTTCGTGGTGGATTATGACGATGCTCGTCGGGCTTATCTGTGGATCGACAATCCCGAAAAAGCCAGTGATAGCCGAGCAATCGGGCTGATCGCACGAGCTCAGCAAGAGCAGGGTACCCTTCCCGGCGGCAATATCAGCAGCATCCGGCGCATCCGGTAACGGCACAGGTTAGATCAGGTAGACGAATTGGGATCAGTAAGCGGAATGAAGCATCAGGATCTTGGCGAGCGGCTGAGTGCTGCCAGGAACGCGAAGCAGGCGATGGCGGCGAAGTTCCGGCAGCGCCCAGGCTCCGACGATCCGGCGGTTGCTGAACGACGGGCGGCTCGGGCTGCGGTGAGTGCAGCACGCGAGGCCCGCATGGCTGAACGCGAGACAGTGCGCCTCGCGGAAAACGCCCGTATTGCGTCTGAGCGCGAAGCCCATGCAGTGGAACAAGCGGAGCAGGAAAAACGCATGGCCGCAGAAAAGGAAGCCGGTGACGCAAGGCTTGAGGCTGAGCGCAAGGCCGCGCGCGATGCTCGCTACGCCGCCCGCAAAGCACGAAAGTAGCTGTTCGGATCCGACCGCATCCCAACGATGACGCCTGGTCCAATTCACCCGACACCAAGGAGAGTGACTGATGTCCCACAAGTTCAAAGTCCGACAGATGGTCCGGCTGAACCAGACTGGGTTTTCTGACGCCCGGACGAGTTCTGCCAGCGTCTACGAGGTCGTGCGGCTGATGCCAGCCGACCAGACCGGAGAGTTTTCGTACCGAATCAAGTCGGGAACAATCGAGAGGGCAGTCCGGGAGAGTGAAATTCGGAACATCTAGCCCTCTGGCTCCGAACTCCTTGTTCATCAGATCCGTCGAACAAATGCGACGGAATAATTCACACCAACATATAGATAGGATCTCCGTTGCAGGTTTTGGTGCGTGACAACAATGTCGATCAGGCTCTTAGGGTTCTCAAGAAGAAGATGCAGCGTGAAGGCATCTTCCGCGAAATGAAGGCGCGAAAAGCTTACGAGAAACCATCAGAGCGAAAGACTCGTGAGAAGGCGGAAGCTGTTCGACGCAACCGCAAAGCGGCGCGAAAGCAGGCCATCCGGGAAGGATTGATCGCGGCGCCCAAACCGAAGCCTCGTGTTGCTGGTCCGCGTCGACCGATGATGGCCCCCAGTACCGGGCCACGCACCGAGGCGACAGAGTCGAAGGTCTAGCGGGCCAAAGCAACAGAGCCGGAGCGCCATTCTCGGCCTTGCAAGCAGCGCATGATACATGCTGCGCCGCTTGGGACCCCATACTGAGCTTTGAGCCAGCCCCCTATCAAATGGTCCATAGCACTTGTTGGGAACCGAAGGCACAACGTGTGTGCCAATGAGCCCTGGCTCGGATCAAACACCATTCATCTGACACATTCCATTTGCATGCAGCACGTTCGCTCAAAACTCTTTGATATCTATTTGGCTCTCTGGACCGGGCTCTTCACACCTGCCTTGGCCATCCTGTGGCTATGCGGCTCCCCTGAGCGTGGAGTCCGGTTGGCATCACGGCTTTGGGCTCGCGGCATCCTCATTGGTTTGCAGTGGCTTGTCGGACTGACTTATGTTGAACGAGGGCAGCACAACATCCCCGATGAGCCCTGCCTGATCATCGCCAATCACCAATCGACCTGGGAAACCCTGGCTTTCCTAATCCTTTTTCCTGATGTGGCGATTGTCGCAAAGCAGGAGCTGCTCACAATCCCGATCTTCTCGTGGTTCCTGCGCAAATCCCCGATGATCCTGATCGACAGGGAGAGTGGCTCGAAAGCAGTCCGGAAGATGGTTGACGAAAGCCGGGCCGCCCTTGCCCAGGGCCGTTCCGTGTTGATCTTTCCGGAAGGAACCAGAAAGCCAGTCTCCGAGCCGATCGCGTTCAAGCGGGGAGTTGAACTGCTTTACTCGAAGCTCGACCGGGTGGTTCTTCCGGTAGCTTTGAATTCGGGTCACTTCTGGGGGCCGGCCCGGCCCTTCAAGCGGAGCGGGACAATCTCGGTTTCTTATCTCGCCCCAATCCAGCCGGGTCTTCCCGGCAGCGAATTCACCCGCAGGGCGGAGCAGCTTCTTGAGGCTGAGAGAAGACACTCGTGGTCACAAGCAGCCTAAACTCGGGTTCGGCGATACGCTGATAGCCGAACCCATAAGGTCACAACCGGAGACAAGCACCGCAGGGGCCTGATGGTGATCTATGGAACGGTCACCAACTCGATGAAGGGTTCGAGGCTTGTATAAGGCAGCGTGAACTTCTCGCCCCGGAACAGCATTGGCACGTCCTGCCCACCGGCAAAGCCGAAGGTCAGTTTGCTGCGGACAGTGAAGATCTCACCTGCTTTCACAGAGCCCCAGGCCTCATCCAGATGGTCCATGACGCCGAGTTCATTCAGCTTAAGCTCGATCTTCTGCGTGCGGGCATGCGACGGCAACTGTCGCAAGCTGTTCTCGATCTCGTCGCGCAGGATGGCATAGGCCGGGTTGCGGACCTTGTAGCGTAGCTCCGCATCCTGGGCAAAGCGCCATACGGACCCCACCACCATCTGCTGCTGTTTGGTGAGCGGTTTCTTCTCTGCCTTCGCCGTCTGCTTAGACGTCTTGGCCCTCGCGGGAGCTTCCGTCGGCTGAACATCGGCGATCAGAGCCCATTTGCTCGACCACTCCACGGCTCGGTAGTCACCCTTGGTCAGGCCGTCGGTGAACTCCAGAATGTCCTGATCTATGGGGCGTTTGCCACCGCTTGCCTCGAAATACCGCAGCCGCATGTCGTCTGGGAGAAGGAGATAGAAGTTGTCGCTTTTGACATCCACATCGAAGACATTTGTGACTTTGACGACCTGATCACGGGTGGACGGAGCCTCAACGCCATCGCCGATCGGATAGACGGTTGTTCCTTTAGGAACCCGGATGTAGCCGTTTACTTGAACGTCCGACATATGCTTTTTATCTCTCTTTTTACGATCAGCGGCAGCTGTGGAATTGCAGGCTTGAAAAGGGAACGGCACCCGAAGGTGCCGTTTCTGTTGCTAGGCTTTCCCGAGCCCCGGATGGTTACGCCGCGAGGCGCACCGCACCCATGTCAACGTTGTCGTTGGCATTTATGAATGTGCACTATCAAGGCCGTAGCTCAGCCTAATCGCAGCCTAGTCTTTATCGCGCCCAGTCGAACCCATGTCGCCCCCCTCACAAACACACCGGGACAGCAATTCAGCTTCAACGATAAGCCGTTGCCCAACATCCGTTCTGCGGTACCTAAACGGCCGGTGTGCTTATGGTGGAGGCGGCGGGAATCGAACCCGCGTCCTAAACGCCTATTCCACTCTGCCTCTACGATCATAGTCAGGCGAACCTGACGCCATTGATATAAGCATTAACTGGCCAGATTACCAGACTCCGATTGTGCGATCCCGATACCGATCGGTTGGATAACCCAATCTGCACGCAGGATTGTCCATGCCACGGTATGCGTCGAGGACTTCCTGCTATCTTCGAGCCTAAGCTTCGCCTCAAGAAGGAATCTTCCAAACAAACTGCATGTCCTCGGGGTTAGAGGATCGGACCCAAAAGTGAACTTGCACTTTTGGGATCAATCCGATGCTTCCTTTCTAAGCAGCGCATCGTTTGAGCGGAAAACCGGGTCCACTTTTCCGCACGATGCGCTAGCCCTGAGAAGTGCCATCAGCAAGTCTTCCCTGACGCATTGAGGAGCCGAACCGCCACTAGCGCATCGTGCGGATCCGGAGGTCCACGCCAGGCTCTGCGCACGAATTCCGGTCTGGTGATCAATCGAGCAATTCACTTTAAGGAGATGGCATTGTCCGCAAGACGAGCTTGCCGGTGGTCTCACCTGACTCCAGGACTTGATGTGCCTCCGCCACTTCCGTCAACGCAAAGGACCGGACGCTCGGAACCTGAATGTGGCCTGCCTCCACCCATGTCGTGAGATCATTCACTGCAGCCTGTAGAAGGTCGGTACGGTCCAGGAGAAACGACAGGTTGAACGCCACGACTCCTTTGTTCTCGGTCGTCATCGCCAACGGATTGAAGCGTGGCATTCTCATCAGCCCGATGGCCGCCTTGAGATAGTTGAGGCGTCCGCGCCGTTTCGGCAGCAGCGTGTGAAAGCCATAGACCAGCAGCTTGCCCATGGGCCTCAGATGCGCGTAGCTCTGCGCCAGGGTTTCAGGGCCGTTCGCATCGAAGACAAGGTCGTAGCCATCGGGACACAAGCGCTTGGCTTCATCCCAGAGCGACTGACTGGATTTGTCGATCACCGCATTCGCTCCGAGCTGATGCACATACTCAACCTTGTGGCTTGCCCCCACCACGCCGATCACCTGCAGATCGTGCAGCCTGCACAGCTGGACGAGCGCGGAACCCACTCCGCCGCCGGCCGAATGCACGAGGATCTTCATGCCGGGCCGGATCACCACGTGTTGCAGCAATCCATGATACGCCGTCAGGTGAACGACCAGGAAACCGGCCGCCGCCTCGAAGTTCAGCGCCTTAGGCTTCGGCCAGACAAGATCGGCTGGGGCGCAGACATGAGTGGAGTAGCCGTTGAAGAGGGTAACCCCGAACACCGGATCGCCGGGCTTCACATGACTGACCTCTCGGCCAGCTTCTTCCACCCAGCCTGAATATTCAAAACCCGGCGTGATAGGCCATCCTACAAACCGGCGCGCGGACTCATAGACGCCCCACCGGACACAGATGTCGGCATAATTCACCCCCACCGCATGGGTGCGGATCAGAACCTGGCGATCGCCAGGCTTTGGCACCGGATGGATTTCAAGCTTCAGCTGCTCGTAACCGCCGGCCTTATAGACGACCACTTTGTGCATGAGCTTTGAACGGTTCCCTTTGCGCGGCACGCAACAGCTCAGCATTTCAACGTCAAGACATTTAGACGGGCCGCGTGATCTGATCAGCCAAGACGTCTGCCTCCTGCCCCAGGCATTTACTGGACACATCTTTAGGACCGCTTTGGATCAAACCAGGAAATCCCCTGCCTTTCAGGAACGCCCGGTATATCCTTCTTGAGCAGACATCCGGTTCATCTCTGGGATGTGCCAAGCGCAGTCGTTCCTGACGCAGAGCAGCGGCGGATCCCGATATCGTATCAGCTTCTCTATCGATACGGCACCCGGATGGAGTTGATGAGTTTCTACCCCTCCCCGGTCGCCCAGCCGCTTGTGAGCGCCATGCCACGACAGCTGCCCTAATACTCCAGGATAAGGAACTGACGGCCCAGGCGAGAACTTCTTGAAACGGCGATCGTAGCGCCTTGAACACAGTAGCCGCAGGGCGCTCTTGGTGGAAAGACATGCTGTGGGTCGTTCTTCTCGTTGGCGTCTCTGGGTTGCTTGGTGGCTACGCAGCTGAACGAGCAATCATCCCCAAACTTCAATATCGTCCTGGCACACCCAATGAAGTAGTCGAAACATGCCGCCAAGCGGTCATTGCGGCAGCTCGTACGCACGCCGCCGAGATGGGCGCGGAGCTGATCCGAGTAGATGCGACAAGCGCCGGCGAAATGCGGCGGACGCGAACCGGTCAGCGGGCGCCGGTGGAGATTGGGATCGTCTACGGGCGTCCAAGCGGGCGGGAGGCCCGCCAAGGCGTTATTGAATGCCGCATAGGGGCTCGTGGACAGGCAACTATTGCGGAGCTTGCAGGCGCAGCACGCTAGGCAATTCCTGCACCCGGGCAACCGGCGCCAGTGACTGACGCGAAGCCTGATCCATCTGCCGGACGGCCGCACTCCGTGTAAGGTCGGTTCGTACAACACGTTTCTGCGTGCGCGCAGCGGCTGTTCGCTGAACGGTTCCGGTAACTCCCGGTGCTGCAGGGCGCACGCTCTGTCTGCGAGCCGCAGGGGACGCGGCGTTCGTGGCACGTTGTTGCGGCTCGGCTTTCGTCTCGGCGCTCGGCCCAGAACTGGCAGGTTGAGCGCTGGCCTGTCCCTTCAGACGGGCGAGCTCGGCCTCGGCTGCATCGCGCGCCTTAATGGCTGCTTCCAATTCGGCACGCGCAGAAGATGCTTCCGCTCGCGTCTTCACAAGTTCCTCGAACAGATTGGCGCGAACTCGGTTGAGCCGAGCGATCTCATCCTCTGGGGATGCCTCGCCCGCGCTCACGGACGCGATGCCAAATGCAACAGCTGCCACGATTGCAAAGCTGGCGGAATGCAAGCTTCCCCTACTCTTTTGATGTGACATCGGAGATTCTCCCAAGCTTGTTGATCACGGCACGATGTCGACCGAGCGGCGATCCTGCTCTCCCAGTCCGCGGCTTGGTAGCCCCGCAGAAGGATTAATTGCAAAAGGATTAGCTCTTGGGAGCAGGCCTTCCTTGGTGTTCCAGCACAGCGGGCGAATGGCAGTTCTGGGTCGACCTGAGCCCTCAAGCAAGGTCACGTGAAGGTCGCCTCGCAGCCCCCTTGCGGAAGCAAGGCAAAGGTCGACCCCGTGCCAATTACAGGCCTTCGAAGTACTAAGATACGCTTTGATCCCCGGCAGACCGTCATACGAATGTTTTGTTGGAACGCTCATGCCATTGGCGCATAGGTCATGCGTGCTGACCTATCTACCGCACTGCAGCAAACGACATTATCCAAACTCCAGCGGGACGGTTTTACGCCCCATCTCCCGAAAGATCCGCATTAGGAATAATCACCATGATCGTAGCAACCATTCTCCGCGTTTTCACACGTTTCGTAAACGCTATGGCCAATGCGAACCAGCTTAGGGCCGAGCGCATGCTGAACGAACACCTCGTGCGTGCAGGCAAGAAGCTCGCCTAAGCAGGCAGCGCAGGCCGTTTTCGGGGCTGCACGAAGGAATCTCTGGTCTTCTTAGACTATTGCATCGATAGCCCGACACGGCCGCGATAGAGAGTGGCAGAGATCAAATGCGTTGGCGGAAAAGATCTAAGTAATTGCTCGCTCTCGGAACAGGGTCGGTTCAGCACTAGAAGTCTGGCCCACGCGAAGAAGCGCTCAAGCCAGAGAAAGCTAGGCTGCCTTATTGTCTAAATGGCCGGACACAAAGTCGTTCCAGGCGCGAAGGGCCGCCTCTTCCGCTTCTTCCGCCGTACCGAACGGATCCGATAAGGGACCGTGTAGCGCGTCTTCGCTCTCGCAATCAAGGCAGAGATAATGTGCCTCGTACTGCCCGTATAATTCGAGGCAGTTGACGCCTAAATTCGCTCCTCTGCAAACCGGACACGGCTTTGAGCCAGTCATTGCCACTCACTCCAATTTACCGTTTGTGCGAGACCTGCGGATCGGCGGGAGGCACCATGCCTTCCGCGACTGATGCAAGGGTGCGTTCTCTTCAGAATATCTCTGACGATCCAGTCGCGCGTGGAAATCGCCGAACGCTTTCCAGTCAAGAACGTTCGGCAGATCATCACTCGTTGATGTTGAGGATCGAGATCTTCGATTCCTCCCGGCGCCACAACCAGTAACACTCCTGAATAGCCTCGCGCGCCAGTTCCGGTTCGCGATCCCGCAGAGCTTGAACAAGAGCTCGATAAGCCTCGACGTTTCGCTCGAAAGCGCCGCGGACCATGGAGATGATCCTGACCTTGTTCGCAATTACGGACCGAATGACCGACGAGAGACCATCGATGACGATGACGATCACGGGATTGCGGCAGGCCTTGGCAAGGCTGGCATGAAGCTCGAACTGAAGTTCGACGACATCTTCCAGGGAGTCCGACTCGGCGATCTGGTCAATCAGATCATCGAGCGCCTCGAGATCAGCGGTGCTTGCCTGGATCGCGGCCGCTCCCGCCATCTCCCGGCCGATCATCTCCATGGCATTCTGAATTTGGTCGATTGAAATGAAGCCGAGCTTAAGGGCAACACCGAAGTAGAACTGCAGGAAGCGCGAGTTCGGCAGCGCCAGATAAGTTCCGCTGCCCTGGACACGCTGGAGCAGCCCAAGCGTTTCAAGGACGGTCAGCCGGTCCCGCAGTGTCGGTCGCTGGATGCCGAGCTGGTCCGCCAGCTCACGCTCGGTAGGAAGTTTGATCCGACCGCTGCTGTCAGGCCTGAGCTCCATTGCGATGTCAATGACACGCGCAAGAATATCGTCTTCACCGTCGGTCATCGAAAACCGCAGTTCCTCTAACCAGTGGCCCGCGCCCCAAGACGGGGCCTTTGCTCCTCGTCGGCGTACTGGCCAGAACTACGATCTGCGAGGGCGTGCATCAAGTCGCGAAGCTGTGGGTAAGCGGCATCGAAGATCTTGAACATGCGGTCGTAGGTCTCGATCGTTCGCTGGGACCCGGGACGAATGGCGGTGCTGTTGGCCGAGATCAACGGAAGCTCGGCATCTCCGCTGCCTGCGAATAGTCCTGCTGCTATGGCGCCGAGCAACCCGGCCCCCAATGCCGAAGCGTCAGGCATATCGGACATGATGTAATCGAGCTTGAGGACATCTGCTTTCATTTGCCCCCAGAACCGGTTTCGTGCTCCGCCGCCCACGCTGAGCATGCGCTCCGGGCGCTTGCCCCACTTGGCTGAGCCCCGCTCCAGAATCTGCCGCAGGCCGAAGGTGGTCCCTTCGAAGACCGCCCGAACCATGTCCTGTCGGCTGTGTCGAAGGAGCAGCCCGAGCCAGCTGCCACTCGCCTCTGCGTCCCAGATGGGGCTACGCTCGCCGGCAAGGTAGGGCAGGAACAAGAGACCATTGGCTCCCGGGACCGATTCCTGCGCCAGATGCTCCAACTCGGCAAGAGTCTTGAGCTCCGGCCAGACCTTGTTGTTGAGCCAACCGAAGGCACCGCCCAATGTCGACATTGCGCCGTGGGCGAGCCACCGGCCGGGCACGATATGCTGGCGATGCAGGAAGGACGGCTCGAAATCCGGACGGTCGAGGCAGAAAGTGATAACCCCTGACGTACCGACGGATTCGAAAACCTCGCCGCTGTTCATGAGGCCAACCGCGAAGGAAGCCGCAGCCGTATCGGCGGCGCCGAGGGCCACGGGCGTACCGGCGGGAATTCCCGTCAAAACGGAGGCTTCATCCGTCACTCGGCCGATCAGGCCGGTGCAGGTGCTGATTTCCGGCAGGATCGCCGGATCAAGGTCCCACACGGCCAGGAGGTCACGACTCCAGCTTGGCTCGGGATCACCGATCCGCATCAGGCCCGAATAGGATGCCTGGGTCGGCTCAATGCCATCCTTGCCGCCAAGGCGACGAGCCAGGAATCCGTTGAGCATGGTGACCCGCCGCGTTCTCGCCCAAGCCGCTGGCTCATGTTCGCGGATCCAGCCCAGATTGGCAGCCCAGCAGGTCGAGGTGCTCGCCCGGTTGCCGGTCTGACGCATGTAGGCTTCGCCGTCGGAACCAACTACACCGTCAAGGCGCGCCTGGGCGCGACCGTCGAGGTAAAGAATGCCCGGCCGTACCACCTGACCATCCTCGTCGAGAAGGATGGTCGTCGGGCAGGTCGTGGCAAGCCCGATGGAGGCGATCGTCGGGACGCGGCCAGCAACCTCCCGAATGGCATCAGCGGTTGCCGCCCAATAGCGGTCGAGATCGATTTCGGCCCAGAGCGGGTAAGGCGTGATGACGGGGACCGCCCGGTGCGCCTTGGCGACAAGGCGGCCTTCGCGCGTGAAGGCGCACACCTTGATCCCACTTGTTCCCGCATCGACTCCGAGAAAGACTTCAGTCATTACGGATCGCCACCTTCAAGGCCCGCCCGCTCTCCGCCTCCTTCAGGGCCTCGACGGCGTCTGCCAGTTCGAAGCGGTGGGTCACGAGCGAATTGGCATCAATGAGTCCACCGGCGAGCAGCTTGAGAGCCGTCTCGTAATCCTGTCGACGCAATGCGCTGGCTCCGGTCACGATAATCTCATTGTAGTGCACGAGATTGACATCGAAAGTCGCCATGTCACCGGCCGAGAAGCCCGCGAAGAGATTGACGCGTCCGCCCTTGCGCACGAGCTTCAGCGCCTCGTTGGCAAGCGCCGGAACACCGATCGCCAGGATCACCACATCCGCGCCGAGGCCGTCGGTCACGCCGCGGATCACCTGTGCCAGATCCTCCTTGGTCGGATCGCAGGTGATGTCCACGCCGCGTTCGAGAGCAGCCTGGCGGCGCATCTCGTTGGGCTCGCTCATGATGACCAGCCGCGCCCCGGCCCGGCGCGCGAGCGCCGCGTGCATGAGGCCGATCGGCCCTGCTCCGAGGATGACGACGACGTCACCGAGTTCCACGCCCACATTCCGCAGCCCGTTGATGCAGCACGCCAGCGGCTCCGCAAGCGCGGCCGCCTCGTAGGGCATGCCCTGCGGAATGCGGACGGCGTTGCCGGATTCAAGCGCCAGCGCCGGAACCTTCAAGTACTCGGCGTAAGCGCCGTCGAACTCGTATCCGATGGCCTGACGGTTCTGGCAGACATTCTCCCGGCCCGTCTTGCAGTACGCGCATTTGCGGCATGGAATGACAGGATTGACCGACACCGCATCGCCACAGGAGAACTGCGAGACGCCGGTGCCCACTTCGACCACCTCGCCCGCGAATTCATGACCAAGGACGGACGGAAAGCGGACCCCCTTGGTCTTGCGGCCGCGGAGGATGCGGATGTCGGTCCCGCACACGGTCGCAGCCTTCACCTTCAGGATCAGCTCGCCCGGCCCGGCGGACGGAGTTGCAACATCCTGCAGGACGACATCGTCGGGAGCGCGAAGAACGGCGGCCTTCATTTCTGGAGGTCCTTCTCTTCCTCGAGAGCGCGATCATAGACCCTGAGAGCTCCCTCAACACTGGCGTCGTCGTGCATCAGGGCCGACAGAGCCTTGATGACGGCGGAGGTGTGCGGGTGAGACCACACGAAACGGCCGTAAGTGACGCCGCGCATGCCGACATCGAGTGCCTCACGGGTCATGCGCAAGTAATCCTCGAGCGTCTCACCCATCTCGCCACCGGCCAGTGCCACGATGGACGGGCAGGCGTCGACCACCGAGCGGAAGCTCTCGGCTGAACCGGACCACATGGTCTTGATGATGTCGACGCCCAGTTCGGCACCGGCGCGAACGGCATAGGCCAGCGCTTGGGCATCATGCTGATCCTTGATCAGAGCGCCCTTCGGGTAGATATGCGCCACGAGCGGCATGCCCGCCGAAGCCGCCTCCTTCGAGATCTTGCCGAGGAAGGTCAGCTGCTGGGCCTGATCGGGACCGCCGACGATGCAGCCCACCGAAATGGCGTCGGCGCCGAACCGCACCGCCTCCTCCACGTCCGCAACAGGCGTGTCGTAGGTCGGATGGTACTGCACCGAATAGGCGCTGGCCTTCAGGATGATCGAAGACTGCCCGGCGTAGGGAGCAAACACCTTCTCGGCGATTCCCTTGTGCATCGTGATCGCATCCGGGCCACCGGCGACGACCTTTTTCATCACGGACCGGATGTCCACGAGCCCCGGCATCATTCCGCGGGTGATCGGATGGTCGACCGTGATGGCGAGCATGCGACCGGACTTACGATTCACAATCCGGCTGAGGCGAACTTCTTTGCCGAGGAACATGGGGACTCCCTAATGCATGGTCGGAGTTTCCGACGAAACAAACCGCTATTTGGTTATACCAATTATATAGCCCTATGGCTAGAATCATGCAATTGGTTAAACCAATTGTCAGATCACTAAATTTCTCGGGGTACCGGCCCAGAAAAGATCGATGTTCTCGAACAACTGGTCCGTGAGGCCTTGGACCGCCTCGCTGCTCGCCCAAGCCACGTGAGGCGTCAGAATGAAGTCGGGCCGATCGAGCAGGCGCATGAACGGATGATCCGGTGCAGGCGGCTCTGCCGTGACCACGTCGAAGGCAGCGCCGGAGATCTGACCTGAGATGAGCGCATCCGCCAGAGCCGCCTCGTCCACGAGCCCTCCTCTCGCCGTGTTGATGAGCAGCGGACGGCGCTCCATCCGGGAGAACTCGGGCGCGGCGATCATGTTGCGGGTCGAGGGCATCAGCGGCGAGTGCAGCGTGATGATGTCGCTCTGGCGCAGAACGTCCTCGAACGGCGTGTAGAGCGGCCCCATGCCGGTCGAGCCCTTGTAGGCCGAGAACAGCACCCGCATGCCGAAGGCGCGGCCGAGATCGGCCACTGCTCGTCCCAGCACGCCGTCGCCGATGACGCCGAGGGTCGAGCCGGCAAGATCGCGGATCGGATAATCGAAGAAGCAGAACTGGCCAGCCTCCTGCCAGCGCCCCCGGCGAACAGCCTGCGCATAGGCGAGAATGCTGCGGCGCAGGGCCAGAATCAGTGCGAAGGTATGTTCAGGAACCGTGTTCACCGCATAATTGCGGATGTTGCATACAGCGATGCCGCGCTCCGCGCAGGCCGCAACATCGACAACATCGTACCCGGTGGCGGCGACGGCAATCAGTTTCAGGTTCCGAGCCTGAGCGATAGCTTCCCGTTTCACAGGGGCCTTGTTGGTGATGACGATATCCGCATCGGCAACGCGGGCCGCCACATCTCCCGGAGCGGTCTTGCCGTAGGTGACGAATTCGTGCGGGAAGGACAGAGACCCCAGTTTCGTTTCTGGCGCGAGCGTCTCACGGTCGAGAAAGACGATGCGAGCCGGTGCACCGGATAAGGATTCAGTCATGCGACACCACTTTCTGCACGTCGGCTATGGCGATTCATGCGGCGCATGTGAGGTCTGAATCGCCTGGATAAACCAGTTCCCTGCCCTCGCCGGGAAGAACGAAGGACCGGATGCCGGCGCGCCCGATCCCTCCTGCGTTTGTATCGCCGTCAGTAGAGACCGAGGAGCTTGATGGGTCCTACGGTGAGCACCGGAAACAGGACGAGTGCCAGGATGGCCGCCGTCAGGATCAACACCGGCACCATCGATCCACGGATGACGTCTTCGATCGACATCTTGGCGACTTGGGCTACCGCATAGAGACAAACACCGACCGGCGGCGTCACCAGCCCCAGGGTGAGCGTGATCACCGTCACGATCAGGAAGTGCATCGGATCGATGCCCATCTTCAGGGCAGGCGGCAGCAATACCGGGATCAGGATGAACATGGCCGCAATCGCATCCATGAACATGCCGACCACAATGAGGAACAGGAAGATCAGAAAGAGCGCCATGGTCGGCCCGGTGCTTATGCTGGACAGGAACCCGGCCATCTTCACTGGCAAGCCATCAAAGGCGAAGACCCAAGCCGCGAGCTTCGCGGTCGCGGCAATGAACAGGATCGTGCCGGAGGCGCGGGCCGTCTCGACCAGGATGCTCCAGATCTCGGCCGCGGGGATCGTGCGATAGACGATCACGGACAGAAACATCGTGTAGACCACCGCGATGGCGGCGGCTTCCGTGGGTGTGAAGAACCCATTCACGATGCCGCCGAGCAGGATGACCGGGGTCAGCATCGGAAGAATGGCGCGAAGCCCAGTCGTCATCACGAGGCGGAGGTTGAACGGCGTCGGCGGATTGTAGCCGTAATGCACCGCATAGAAGTGGTTGAACACCATGAACACGAAGGCGATGAACAGGCCGGGAACGAGTCCCGCCACCAGAAGCGTGCCGATGGATACGTTCGCGATGGAGCCCGCGATCACGACCAGGATGGAGGGCGGGATGATCGAGGACAGAGTCGAGGTAACGAGGGTCATGCCCACCGCATAGCCCTTGGGAAAACCATGCCGCTCCATTGCCTTGATCTCGATGGCGCCCACCGATGCGATGTCGGCAACGGAGGATCCGGAGATGCCGCCGAAGATGACGGAGGAGACGACGTTCACGTGGCCAAGGCCGCCCGGCATCCAGCCGACCATTGCCTCGGCGAAGTCGAAGATCCGCTCGGCCACCCGACCCCGCTCCATGAAGTGCCCCACCAGGATGAAGAGCGGCACAGCCACGAGCAGGAATGAGTTCATGGCCGAGAACATGCTTTGCGACAGCAGATCGATGGGCGTCGAGGTGAACATCACGATGACGGCGACGCTGGCGAGACCAAGCGCCACTGCCAAAGGAACTCCGAGAGCCGACAATCCGAGAAAGAGGAGAAGAAGCGCAATGCTCACGACATATGCCCTTTCGAAACGAAGGCGTCGGTCTCGTCGAGCGCGACCTGTGGAGGAGCCCCGACTTCCGGAAGCTCAATGAGTTCCCGGTTCGTCCTCAGCGATTCAAAGATGGCCAGAATGGCGAGAATGGCCGAGATGGGCATGATCAGCCCGATGACCCACATCGGGATCGGCAGGGTCGCCGTCTCTTCGTTCATCATGATCTGCTGGCGGATGAGGCTGAGCCCCGTCCATCCCATGAGGACGAAGAACAGAATCGAGGAGCTGACATAAATCGGAACGGCGAGGCGTCGGAAGACGCTTGGAATTGCGGCAATGAACACCACCACCCTTGCGCTTTCGACCGTCCGGAAGCCTGCCGCAAGCCCAAGAAATACCATCCAGACGAAGAGATAGCGGGTCGCTTCTTCAGACCAGGAAACGGGCATTCCGATCAGGCGGCTCACGACTTGGATGAGCACCACGATCAGGATGCCGGCGGCAGTCGCTCCGGCCGCGAAATCGGCTGTAATCTTGACGAATCGGCCAAGAAGGGACGGCTTATGGGCCATAGGACATCACTCCCGAATCAAATGCTGGCCGCATATGCGGCCAGCGCTCTTGGATGATGCTGTTTCACTGTTTGCTGACAGTCTCGATCGTACGGTCGAAGAAGGCCTTGTCCTTGACCAGCTGCGAGAATGTGGGGAACAGCTCCTTCGCAACGTTTGCGAAAGCCTTCTGCTGCTCGGGCGTCAGGCGCTCGACCTTCATGCCTTTTTCGGTGAGGGTCGCAATCGATTTGCTCTCATCAGCGGCATCGTTCTCGACCTTCCACGCCTCGGCCTCGACAGCTGCCTGCTTGATGGCCGCCTTCTGATCCTCAGGCAGTGCGTTGTATTTGGCGGGGTTGATCGCAAGCACCCAGCCGTCCGCCATGTGGTTCGTCATGGTTGCGTAGGACTGCACTTCGTAGAACTTGGCCGTCACGGGAATGTTGATCGGATTCTCCTGCCCGTCGATGACCTTCAGCTGCAGGCCGTTGTACACCTCGGCGAAAGCCATCGGGGTAGGAGCCGCCCCCATCTTCTTGAAGAACTCGACCCAGAGCGGGTTGTTGGGCACGCGGAACTTCATGCCGGTCAGATCCTGCGGACTGGTGATCGGCTTGCGGGAATTGGTCATCTGGCGGAATGGCCGCGGCCATAGACCCAGCCCTTGGATGCCGATCTTGTTCAGATCGGCAATGAGCTCCTGTCCCATCGGCCCCGAGAGATAGGAGCGGAGCTGGGCAGTATCAGTGAAGAGGTACGGAACTGAAATCGCCGTGAACTTCGGGTTGAAGTTGGCATAGAGCGACGTCGAAAGGAGCAGCATGTCGAGCGAGCCGCCCGCAAGCTGCTTTACCGCAGCCGAGGGATCGCCGCCATAAAGCTGCCCGTTCGGGAACACCTTGACCGTGACCTTGCCTCCGGTCTTCTGCGACACGAGTTCGGCGAACTTGTTGGCTGCCAGAGTGATCTCGGAATTGTCCGGATCAGGCGTCGACAGAGTGAAGTTGGTCTGGGCGCCGGCTGCGGTCGCCACCATCATCAGCGCAGCCGTGGCGGCGCCACGGAACATGGATTTCAGCATTCTCGTTTCCTCCTAAGGGTCATTTGTTATTGGTTATACCAATAGGCTAGATGACAAAGAAACGGCTGACAAGTGGTATAACCAATGATGATTTCCATAACAGGCCTAGACGATAGTCGGTCCAGCAGGGCTGTTCTCTGCTATGAAGTTTCAGATAACACTGCCCAATTCTTCCTGCTGCCTTCATCCTTTTGCCCAGCAGGCGGTCTACAGAGGGTGTTGAAGAAGGATCGGAAGGAACCATAAAGCAGAGCATCCCCTGCCCGCTCCGAAGAAAGCGCTAAGCTAACTTCCAGAGCTCGCGAAACCGTATTTGGCTGCATATCGATGACGACGCTAACCGCTTCACCGGCTTGGCAGGCGCTTCAAGCGCATTCCGCTGCCGTTCGCTCCCTGCATCTGCGCGAGCTGTTTGCTCAAGATCCGGAGCGCTTCGATCGCTTCTCGATCAGGCTCGGGGATCTCCTGCTCGATTATTCCAAGCATCGGATCACGACCGAGACGATGGCGCTGCTCTTCAACCTCGCGCGGCAAGCCGATCTGGAGGGCTGGCGCGACCGGATGTTCTCGGGCGAGAAGATCAACACGACCGAGCACCGGGCCGTGCTGCACGTCGCCCTGCGCAACCGCTCGGATCAACCGATCCTCGTGGATGGTACCGATGTGATGCCTGGCATCATGGCGGTGCTGGAGAGAATGCGGCAATTCTCCGAGCGCGTGAGGAGCGGCGATTGGCGTGGCGCCACCGGCGAGAGCATCACGGATGTGGTCAATATCGGCATCGGCGGCTCGGATCTTGGCCCCTTCATGGTCTGCGAGGCTCTGAAGCCCTATCAGCGACCGGACCTGCGGCCCCACTTCGTCTCGAATATCGATGCGGCACATCTCACCCATACGCTCGCCCGCCTCGATCCTGCGCGGACCCTCTTCATCGTCGCATCGAAGACCTTCACCACGCAGGAAACGATGACGAATGCTGCGAGCGCCCGGGCATGGCTGACCGGCGCCCTGGGTGAGGATGCAGTCGCCAAGCACTTTGTCGCCGTCTCGACCAATGCCGCCGAGGTGTCGCGCTTCGGCATCGACACCGCCAATATGTTCGAGTTCTGGGATTGGGTCGGCGGTCGCTACAGTCTCTGGTCCGCGGTCGGCCTGCCGATTGTCCTGGCCGTCGGTTTCGAGCGTTTCCGCGAACTGCTCGAGGGTGCCTTTGAGATGGACCGGCACTTCCGCACCGCCCCTCTCGAGCAGAACCTGCCCGCGATCATGGGCCTGCTCGGCATCTGGTACCGCAACTTTCTCGGCGCCTCTAGCCTTGCCCTGCTCCCGTACGATCAGCATCTCCATCGCTTTGCCGCCTACTTCCAGCAGGGAGACATGGAGAGCAACGGCAAATCCGTGCATCGGGATGGCCATCGAGTGGATTATGCCACGGGCCCGATCATCTGGGGCGAGCCGGGCACGAATGGACAGCATGCTTTTTTCCAGCTTCTCCACCAGGGCACGGAGCTGATCCCGGCAGACTTTCTCGCCGCAGCAGAGAGTCAAACGCCCCTCGGAGACCATCACGAGAAGCTCCTTGCCAACTTCCTGGCTCAGACCGAAGCTCTCGCCTTCGGCAGGACCGAGAGCCAAGTGAGGGCCGAGTTGCAGAAGCGGGGCCTGTCGGGCAAGGCCCTGGAGTCGCTCGTGCCCCACCGCGTGTTCGAGGGCAACCGGCCAACGACATCAATCCTGTACCGGAAGCTGACACCGCACCGGCTCGGCTCCCTGATCGCGCTCTACGAGCACAAGATTTTCGTTCAAGGCGTGATCTGGGGGATCAACAGCTTCGACCAGTGGGGCGTCGAACTCGGCAAGGAGCTGGCCTCCCGCATTCTGCCCGAACTTCAGAGCGATAGGCCAACCACAAGTCACGACAGCTCGACGAACGGCTTGATCGACTACATTCAGCATCTCCGCCAGGGCGTTGTCACATCAAGCAAGTAAGACCTTTTTCGCCCTGGATCCTAACCTGTCTAAGTCATTGAATATCCGTGACCTGGCTGCCCGTCAGCGAGGCAACAGAGACAGGCTGCGCAAACACACCTCGAAGACCGCGAGCCTCGTTCATCCATGTAGATTGACGCCAGAATGAGACAGAGGGTCCACTGATCAGATGACTATCTTTGTACTGACAGGGGCTGGCGTGTCAGCCGAGAGCGGCTTAGGCACTTTCCGGGATAAAGATGGCCTGTGGTCCCGCTTCGATCCAATGAAGCTCGCCACGCCAGAGGCATTTGCCCATAGCCCAGACGAGGTGCATGCCTTCTACAACATGCGACGCCAGAACCTTCTTTCGGCAGAGCCCAACGCCGCCCACCGGGCGCTTGCCCACTTGGAGGTTGGTCTCGCAGAGCGCGGGGACCGCCTGTTCCTGTGTACACAGAACATCGACGACCTCCACGAGCGGGCCGGATCGCAGCGGGTCGTTCATATGCATGGCGAACTGCTCAAGGCCCGTTGCACAGCCTGCGGCGAGACGATGCCATGGCGACAGGATTTGGGCGTCGAGGTCCCCTGCCCGTCCTGTCGCCGTTCTGGAGGATTGAGACCTCATGTGGTCTGGTTCGGTGAGATGCCGCTAGAGATGGACGCGATCGATGACGCCCTGCGCGAAGCCGACCTGTTCGTTGCCATTGGCACCTCGGGCTCGGTCTATCCGGCTGCGGGGTTCGTGTCAGAGGCGCGGAGGCATGGCATCCGGACCTGGGAGATCAACCTGGAGCCCTCAGACAATGCTCGGCAGTTCGATGAGGGACGGTATGGGCCAGCAAGCGAGGCCGTCCCGGCTTGGGTCGAACATATACTTATGCGCTGAAGAACTTTTGGAGTAGCATGGGCCGGGTTCAGGCTTTCGAAGGGCCTCAAGCCAAATAGTATCAACGTCAAGTTGGCGTACCGCATGATCGAGCGCATAGTTGACGAGGAGCAATGCTCTCGTATTCTGCCTTGGGTGAGGTGTGGGTGGCCTGATGGCGGACTCAGTTTCCCTGTCATTCCTCAATGACTTCGCAGCGGCTTGGAACCGGCACGACACGGATGCGATCCTGTCGATGATGACTGATGACTGCGTGTTTGAGGCCAGTCGTGGACTTGACGTAAAGGGGACAATCTACACAGGTCAGGATGAAGTCCGCCGCGGGATCGAGGAAGTCTTTGCGACCTTTGCGGATGCACAGTGGAACGGACCCAGGCATTTCATTTCTGGAGATCGCGGCGTCTCAGAGTGGGTGTTCACGGCAACTGGCCCGGATGGCGCTCACGTAGAGGTCCAAGGCTGTGATGTCTTCACGTTTCGCGACGGCAAGATCGCGGTCAAGAACTCGTACCGGAAGCAGCGAACCGGCTGATTACCTGAATTACACTTGTCTACCTTCACAAGACTAGGCTTGGCTCTGTGGGAGAGCACGGACAAGGACGGCACTGCCACGAATCGCAGCGTCTAACATGATGCGGGAGTTCATCATGATATCTGCTGAACGCGATTGACTCGTCCGCACAGGGGATCGCCGCGTCCAATCCTTCCGGGACCGGAACACGGCGTCTGCGTCGCTATCCTTGCCGCGCATGCGTCAGCCTGCCTGAATGCCGAACCCGGGTTATCGTGATCACGGAACATTATGAAGCGTACCCGATCTGGGTCTTGCGCTTCGACTGGCTCTCCTGCGACCGCGATCTGCAGTGCTCGTGTTGTGTCTGATTCAGGACGGGCTCGCCCCATCCTTTGTCCATTTCGACTGATACTGGCGGACAATCTCCCGCAGAGCGCTGGCCTCGTCATGGAGCCCGTCCTTAGCATAAGAAACGGCCACATCTGAAAGCTGGCGCACGATCTGCTCCGGCATCTCACCGGCATCTTCAAGCGATTTAAGATGCGCCCGTGCAGCCTCCTCAAAGCTGCTACCGCCTGCGCGTTCTCTAGCGGCTCCCCGGAGATAGCTGTCGTGAATCATGTGCCCCCATTCGTGCAGCCTCTCGTGAACTGCCGCATTCCCAACGTGTTCAAAGGATAAGACCAACGCAATAGGGCTGAATTCTGACAGAGTGACGCGGGCCGGGAACCCATGCGGACTAATGGCGTTGCTCAGGGTTTACCGGTTGTGTGTTGAGGCCTCGCCTGCATGTTTGAGTTTCCGGATTTCCACGTATGAGTTTTTCAGACCCATTCTCTTCGCGAGTTGTCACTCATTGGGGTGAGCTTGCTGCCAAAGTTGACGAAATTGCTGAGCGGGCCGGTGTGCCCGCCCGAGACCGGTTGGCTGTTGAGACAACTCTTGCGGCTCTCCCCTGGCGGGAGCGGCGACGGTTGGGGCTGATCCTAGAGGGGGTGCGGGTTCAGGCAGTCAGCGACGACCTCCGAACTGCCGTGGACAGGATGCTTCGCTTGGCAGGTGAGGTTTGGGCCAGCGAGCCTCCAACAAACGAGCGCGATACCGCCTCGTAAATTTGTCCCCGGACTGGAAGGATTTGGTCGCTTAACGCAGCGTGTCTTCGATAAGCTTAACAGCAATGTCTCGGGCCGGTGCGAGTGGGTGCTCAGATCGGAGCACCATGTAGACGTTTCAACTCTGATCAGCATGTCCATCGCCCTCCACCCGGATGCTCGATGTCTGCAAGAAACGGCAGAACTCCGAAATTCCAAGAATAGGAACGAGGTCTACGGGATTGCTTTACGACCGCTAAAGCATCGGACGTGAAAAGTGGATTCCACTTTTGGGATTCATTCCGATGCTTCCTTTCTAGAGGAGCGCATCGTTGATTGCGGAAAACCGGGTCCACTTTTCGCTAGCGCGGCCCGCTGGGTCCGCACGATGCGCTAACGTCTGCCGCGCTTGGCAATATACATGAATACATGGCCAAGCTCCGGAATCGGCCTGCTTGGGCATGCCGATCTATGACGGAAACCTGTTCGTATTCGGCTTAGGTTATGCAGCTCGTCACGTCATTGCCGGTTATGGCGAGCGGTTCACGCGGATCTTTGGAACATCGTGCGCCCCGCCCAACTCCCAATGCCCGGAAGGATCAGGGGTCATCGCCTATCGCTTCGAGGACACCGGCTACGATCTTCGCATTCTCGACGAGCTCGCTTCGTCCGATGCCCTCCTCGTCTGTGTTCCACCGAGCCTCGGATCGGATCCCACCCTCGATCACTTCGCAGTCGCGATCCGATCCGCGCGCCGCCTGCGCTGGATTGGCTATCTCTCCTCTGCTGACGTCTATGGTTATGTTCAGGGCTAGTGGGTGGACGAGGACACAATGCCGAACTTGACAGGGCGCGATCCCGGCACCGCATCGAATCCGAGCTTTCGCATCACGAGATGAGGACGGAGCGTTGAGGGGCAGGAGCGCCCAAGGGTAAGCGAGGCAAGCAAGAAGGCCGCCCTGCATTGTTGGCAGGTGTCGTCACGCTCGACCCAACAAGTATGTCACTAGAGCATAGCTGCCCACAGGAATCTCTGCTCCTCAGGGCCCTTGAGCATCCCTATATGCTGCATTGCAACAAGAGCAATGATCGCTGGTCACGGTGACCAGCCACCTGCTGGGGAAATTCCATGTTCGTCACTTATATCCTGTCCAAGATCCGCGCCTACAAGCTCTACCGCCAGACCGTACGGGAGCTGTCGGAACTCTCCGATCGTGAACTGGCCGATCTGGGCATTGCCCGTTTCGATATCGCCCGCGTGGCGCACGAGGGTGCCTTCGCCTAAGCAGCCACAGCATTCGCCTCAAGACGCGCCCGCTTTATGGCGGGCGTTTGCTTGTCGGGCCCACAACCTGTCCGCTCAACAAAACCAACGAAATATGGGGTCGTGTCCTGATCAGGACACGACCCCATTCGTCATGCGCCGAACTCAGTCCTGTTAACGGGCACGCAATTCAGGCGACCCGTTTCAAGGCATCAGACAAGGTCTCGATGATGGCGTTAATCTGAGACGTCCCGACGATCAGCGGCGGCGACAAGGCGATGATGTCGCCCGTCACCCGGATCAGCAGACCTCTCTCGAAGCAGTCGACGAACGCATCATACGCCCTGCTCCCGGGAGCGCCTGCGCGGCTCTCCAGCTCGATGCCCGCGATCAGACCGATGGTGCGAATGTCGACGACGTTCGGCAGGCCTTTCAGTGCGTGGATGGCATCATGCCAATAGGACTCGATCTCCGAGGCCCGGGTGAGCAGCCCTTCTTCGCGATAGATCGAGAGGGTCGCCAGTCCTGCGGCGCAGGCGGCCGGATGGCCGGAATAGGTGTAGCCGTGGAACAGCTCGATCTGGTTTTCAGGCCCCTGCATCAAGGCATCATGCACCTTCCGGCTGGCGAACACGGCACCCATCGGAATGGCGCCATTGGTCAGTCCTTTGGCCGTGGTCACGAGATCTGGAACGACGCCGAAGTAGTCGGCTGCGAACGGCGCCCCGAGACGGCCGAAGCCCGTGATGACCTCGTCGAAGATCAGCAGGATGCCGTGGCGGTCGCAGATTGCCCGCAGACGTTCGAGATAGCCTTTCGGCGGGATGAGAACGCCCGTTGAGCCCGCCACCGGTTCAACGATCACGGCTGCAATCGTTTCTGCGCCATGGAGGGCCACGAGGCGCTCGAGATCATCCGCGAGTTCAGCACCGTGTTCAGGCTGTCCCTTCACGAATGCATTGCGAGCGGGATCGTGGGTATGCCGCAGATGGTCGGCGCCGGGAAGCTGCGGGAAGACGCGGCGATTGTTGAGAATGCCTCCGACGGTGATGCCCCCGAAGCCCACGCCATGATACCCGCGCTCCCGCCCGATCAGACGCGTTCTCGTACCTTGGCCGATGGCGCGCTGATAAGCGATGGCAATCGTCAGCGCCGTATCGACGGATTCCGATCCGGACCCAGTAAAGAACACGCGGTCGAGACCGGCAGCTGGCCCACCGGGTGCGATGGCAGCCAGACGCTCGGCGAACTCGAACGCAAGCGGATGTCCCATCTGGAAAGAGGGGGCGTAGTCCATCGTGGAGAGTTGCCGCCCCACAGCCTCGGCAATCTCGCGACGGCCGTGACCGGCATTGACGCACCACAAGCCTGCGGTCCCATCGAGAATCTGACGGTTGTCATCGCTCGTGTAGTACATCCCTTCCGCCCGCGTGAGCAGGCGGGGTGCTGCCTTGAACTGGCGGTTTGCCGTGAAGGGCATCCAGTAACTGTCGAGCCGGAAGCTGTTGTGCCGTTGGGGAGCGTTCATGACCGAGATCCTTTCGATGGCGGATCATGGCCACGATCGGGAGAGACCAACAAGTCCTTTTCTTTGTTTCGCTAAGTCGCTGATATTGCTAAATCCACTGGCGTGTGTTTGTCTTATTTCGAACAACTGAAACACAGGGATTGCGGGGTGAGATGGAATTCGATCTAGGCAGTCGGCTGCGCTATGTGCGGGGGCTGCATAATCTGTCACAGCGCGAGCTTGCCAAGCGCGCTGGCATCACCAACTCGACGATCTCATTGATCGAGTCCAACCAGACCAACCCGTCGGTCGGTGCACTGAAACGCATCCTTGACGGCATCCCGATCGGACTGGCCGAGTTCTTTGCTCTGGAGCCGGAGAAGCCGAAGCAGGCCTTTTATCGCGCTGACGAGCTCATCGAAATCGGCAAGGGCAAGATCTCCTACCGCCAGGTCGGAAACAACCTGTTCGGGCGTACCCTTCAAATCTTGAAGGAGCGCTATGAACCTGGCGCGGACACCGGCAAGGTTCCTCTGACGCATCAGGGCGAAGAGGGTGGCATTATCCTGAGCGGTCGCCTCGAAGTCACAGTCGATGACGAGCGAAGGATTCTTGGACCAGGTGACGCCTATTACTTCGAAAGCTGGAGGCCGCATCGCTTCCGATGTGTCGGCCCGGTGCCGTGTGAGGTCGTGAGTGCCTGTACGCCGCCGACATTCTGACCTCGCAAGGCCGCGAATGTCTGCTGCCGACTGCTCCATGGTCTCGAGGCAGTCGGCAATAAGGAACGGTTTTCTACCGTATCAGCACGACCAGAGTTCACGCGGCCTGGAAGCGCCACTCATCCTTGTAGCGATCGGCAGCGAGATCCTTGTGAGAGACCTCCGGCACTCGACCGGAGATCAGATCGGCAAGCACACGCCCGGAGCCGCAGGCCATGGTCCAGCCGAGGGTTCCATGACCCGTGTTCGTGTACAGGTTCCTGTACCGCGTCGGGCCGACCACAGGGGTGCCGTCCGGCGTCATCGGCCGCAAGCCGGTCCAGAAACTCGCCTGCCTGACGTCGCCGCCTTGCGGAAACAGGTCGGTGACCGAGTGCTCCAGCGTCGCTCGCCGCGGCGCTCGCAGCCGCTGACTGAACCCGGCGAGTTCCGCCGTGCCGCCGACCCGGATTCGGTTCCCTAAGCGGGTGATCCCGACCTTGAAGGTCTCGTCCATTACGGTCGAGACAGGCGCAGCCTCTGCATTCACGATGGGCATCGTCAACGAGTAGCCTTTCACCGGATACACCGGCAGGCGGATGCCCAGAGGCTTGACCAGCTGCGGCGTATAGCTTCCCCTGGCCGCCACATACGTGTCTGCGGTGAGCACTTCGCCGCCGTTCACCTGCGCGCCGTTGATCCGGTCGCCTTCCGTGAGCAGTTTCTGCACAGATGTGCCGTACCGGAACCGGACTCCCAACTGCTCCGCAATTGCGGCAAGCCTCTGTGTAAATAGGTGGACATCCCCTGTTTCATCGCCGAGGAGACGCAGTCCGCCGGCGACCTTGCTCTTCACAAGATTCAACCCCGGTTCGACGCCGACGCATCCTGCGGAATCCAGAAACTCGTAGGGAACGCCATAGGCGTCGAGAACAGCCCTGTCCTCACCGATCCCATCGAGTTGCTTTTGCGTGCGGAAGAGCTGCAGCAGCCCTTTTTCCCGGTGGTCGTAGGTGATGCCGGTTTCCTGCCGCAATTCGCGCAGGCAGTCCCGGCTGTACTCGGCCAGACTCACCATCCGGCTCTTGTTGCGCCGGTATGCCTCCTCGGTGCAATTGGCCAGCATATGAGCGAGCCATCCCCAGAGGCGCAGCTCGGTGCGCGGCCACAGGACCAGTGGCCGATGCTTCATCATCAGCCACTTCAGGGCCTTGATCGGGATACCCGGAGCGGCCCACGGCGCGGAATAGCCGGGCGAGACTTGTCCTGCATTTGCAAAGCTCGTCTCCATGCCAGCGGCGGGCTGGCGATCCACCACCGTCACCTCATGGCCTTGCTTGGCGAGATAATAGGCCGATGCAACGCCAACGACGCCGCTGCCGAGAACGAGAACGCGCATGGTTTGTGATCCTCAGGAATGGATGCACTGACGGTGGTAGCGGGTGCCTAAGCTGGTGAGCAGTTCGTAGCCGATCGTGCCGGCATCCCGCGCAAGAGCATCGAGGTCCCGGTCGGGACCGATCAGGTCGACGAGGGCGCCCGGCAGCAACGAGCCGTCCGGAAGCGCCGTGGCATCGAGGATGATGCTGTCCATGGATACGCGTCCGACGATCGGCAAATGGCTGCCGTTGAACCAGGCGCCGCCCCGGCCCGAGAGGCTGCGCAGGAACCCGTCTGCGTAGCCGACGGCGACAGTCGCAAGCCGGGACGATGTCGTGGTTCTGGCCGTGTGGCCGTAACCGACCGGTGTGTTCGCCGGCACGTCCCGGATCTGGACCACTTTGCCTTGCAATCGAATGACCGGCCGCATCGGATTGGGCCGACCCTCCTGAGGGGCAATTCCATAGAGGGCCGCACCCGGGCGGACGAAATCAAAGTGATATTCAGGCCCCAGGAAAATCCCCGAGGAGGCTGCCAGGCTCATCCGGCGGCACGGCAGGATGCTCCCCATCTGCTGAAACAAGTCGAGCTGCATGGTATTGGCCGGATGATCCGGTTCATCGGCGCAGGCCAGATGGCTCATGACGAGTTGCAGATCCAGAGCATTCAGTCGTTGTTGATCCTCGATAAGGATATTGACGTCGGCTTCGCTCAGGCCGAACCGCGCCATGCCGGTGTCGACCTGCAGGATGGCAGGCAGCCTCTCGCCAGATACCACGGCGGTGGCGGACCACCGGCTGATCTGATCGAGACTGTTGAGAACCGGTACGAGATCATGAGCGATGAAGTCGGCTTCCGTACCGGCCAGAGGACCATGGAGAACCGCAATCGTCGCGCCGGATCCAAGGATGCGGCGTAGCGTGACCCCCTCCTCCAGATGGGCGACAAAGAAGTGCTGGCATCCGGCTTTTGCCAGCACGGGGGCAATCTCTGCTGCATCCAGTCCATAGGCATCGGCTTTGACGACAGCAGCGCAGATAGCCGGTTGGGCTTGCTCTTGAAGAAGCCGGCAAGAACCCATACCTCGCCTCATTCTATGGGCGGCTGCTGAATCAGGGCCAGCGGATGCTCCATCTCCATTTCGAATATCTCGAGCGGACCCACGACGGCTATCTTCTGACTGACGAGCATCAATTGATGCTGGATGCGATTGCGGCAAAGAACGTCGACCTTGCAGATGAGCTTGCACACGCTCATACCCGCCAGTTCCAGGATAACTTCATCAACTTCATGCGGGAGAATTACACGACTGATGTCCCCCTGGCTCCGCTCAAGGCTGCGGAATAACGAGGCCGGAGCATGAATGTTGGTTTCCATCGTCCAAATGGGACGTGGAGGAGAGCCATAGATCCTCACTTCAGGGGTTTGTCGTCATGACACTAGAAAAAGTTGCAGTCGTCACTGCGGGCGGGAGCGGCATGGGCGCCGCAGCGGCGAAACGGCTTGCGGCCGAAGGCTACAAGATCGCCATTCTTTCCTCGTCCGGAAAGGGCGAGACGCTGGCTCATGAACTCGGGGGCATCGGCGTCACCGGGTCGAACCAGTCCCATGATGACCTTCGCAAGCTGGTCGACATGGCGATCTCGAACTGGGGTCGCATCGATGTCCTGGTGAACAGCGCCGGCCATGGCCCCAGGGCGCCGATCCTGGAAATCAGCGACGACGACTGGCACAAGGGGATGGATATCTATCTCATGAACGTGATCCGGCCCGTGCGCCTTGTGACGCCGGTCATGCAGGCCCAGAAATCCGGATCCATCATCAACATCTCGACAGCTTGGGCCTTCGAGCCGTCGACGATGTTCCCAACATCCGCGGTCTTCCGCGCAGGCCTTGCTGCTTTCACCAAGCTGTTCGCCGACACTTATGCGGCTGAGAACATCAGGATGAACAATGTCCTTCCCGGATGGATCGACAGCCTGCCGACAACCGAGGAGCGTCGGCAGTCCGTCCCGATGCAACGATATGGAAAGAGCGAGGAAATCGCTGCGACGATCGCCTTTCTCGCTTCTGAGGGCGCGGCGTATATCACCGGCCAGAACATCCGTGTCGATGGTGGCCTGATGCGGTCTGTCTGACTGCTATTACCGGACTTCGCCGCTGTTAGCCCAACAAGCCTGAGGTGCTGCCGTCTCGAGGCGTGAACCTGCCCCTTGCGCTACAATGTCCGAGTTGAGTCAAAGACTGCTTCAGGCGCCCCGTGAAGGTCCGGTCACTTCGCTGATGCAGACATTCTACCTACTTTATGAATCGGCGAACTTCGCAGGTTCCTGGCGCCGGAAGACAAGGCTGAGATTGTTGGCGGGCATCGGAATGCGCTCAACAAGCGTCAACCCGTGACTTCCGGCGAGTTCCGCTACCGCTTCAAGATCCCGAATACCCCACTCTGGATTTCTGCGTCTCAGATCGGCATCAAAAGCTTCGTTGCTCGGAGCCGTGTGAGTGCCGTTTTCCCTATAGGCTCCGTAAAGGTAGAGCACGCCCCCACGCGGGAGCACCCTTTCTGCCCCGGCCATCAACCCCTGCGTCGTCCGCCAAGGGCTGATGTGGACCATGTTGATGGCCACAACGGCATCAGCCTGCTCGACGGGCCAATCAGGAGCCGCAGCATCGAGTGCGAGCGGCGCGAGAAGATTGGACAGCCCTGAGATCGACCGATGGGTTGCGATGCTTCTCAGAGCCTGCTCGTCCTGATCCGACGGCTGCCACGTCAGATGCGGCAGCGCAGCCGCGAAGTACACTGCGTGCTCGCCCGTGCCGCTGGCGATTTCCAGAACCGTCCCGGCTGGCGGAAGAACCCTGTGCAGCACGGCCAAGATCGGATCCCTGTTACGGGCCACAGAAGGAGAAGCTAGTGCATCTCGGGAAGAAAATGTCTTCATCATGGGGAGATATATACGCCAGTTCAGGGGCATGTGTCTGAGTTGAACCGCAAGTCGCCGGCAGATGGAATAAAACCGCTGTGGCAGGCGCAGTCAGCCAGAGGACCTCATCCTCTCCAGCGTGTCCGCGACAGCCCGTCTCGCGGCCTCCACCGCTCCGGCCAGATAGCCTGGCTCCGTTGTGCTGGTTTCGCTCGCGGCCAGGGTGAGGCGCTGTCGCCACGCTCCGGTCACCCAGGCAGTATCTGCGGATGAGACATGGCCGGTGAAGCTCCGGTCAGCCGGAGTTGCGGTCAAGGGATCGGCTGCCCAGTCCTTGTAAAGCGTGGCACGGGGCTGGCCCGCCTGCGGACCGAAGATTCGGGCGAACTGTTCGAGGCCGGCCCGGATGAGCGCTGTCTCGCCAACCACGGCGCGCTGGTCTGGACCCATGCCGACGAAGCCGAACAGTGCCGCCTGCCCGGACGCGGTTGTGGCGTCATGGATCTCCATGAGGGGTCCGACCATGCTTTGCGCTGTGCCGGACAGCCCGGCGTCACGCCAGAACGGGCGCTCGTAGAGGGCGAAGAACTTCGCGTGCGGCGCCATCCAGGTCGGCGTGTCGCGCCAGCGCCGAGCCGTCGATGGATCCAGCGCAGGCGTGAAGTCCACCGTCGCCTCCAGCAGACGGGGCGGCACCGCCGTGATCACGTGGCTGGCCCGGACGTCCTCCTCGCCACCCCCGGGAAGGGTGATGGTCAGCCGCACGCCGTCCTCGGCCAGCGCCATCCTCGTTATCCGAGCGTTGCACCGAATGCAGTTCTCCGGCAGGCCTGCCAGGAGCGCGCGGACGAGTGCGGACGTACCGCCGACAAGTCTGGTTGATTGTGGCTCCTGCTTCGGTCCCAGATAGCGCAGCGGGCCCTCGCGTGAGAACCGCTCGAAGACGACATCGCCCTCGCTGAACTGATCGAAGCTGGACAGCCCAAATTCTTCGACCAGGGCGCGCATAGCCGGCTGCATCTTCGGCCAGAACCAGGACGGGCCGAGATCGAACCCGTCCTCGCTCAGCCTGCCTGCCTCATCGACCGACAGAATGCGCCCGCCGACACGGTCGCGAGCCTCAAGGATTTGGAATTGGACACCGGCCGCATGCAGCAGTCGGGCGGCATAGAGACCGGAAAGGCCGGCCCCGATGATCGCAACCGCAGCACTGGGAGCGGCAGGGGAATTCTCACGAAGCGGCATGGCTCAAAGCTCTGCCCGGCCGCCGTCGACGACGATCTCGGCACCGAGCATGTAGCTTGAGCCCTCGCCAGCGAGAAACAGAACGGCGGCGGCGATCTCCTCGGGACGCCCCATCCGTCCCAGAGGAACCTGCGCCCCCACCCTCTCCACATAGGCGCGGAATTCCTCGTCCGTCTGGTTCTTGCCGCGGTGGATGGGCGTTTCAATCGAGCCCGGGCTGACCGCGTTGACGCGGATCTTGCGGGGCAGGAGTTCCGCCGACAAGGTCCGTGCGAACGAGCGGACCGCCGCCTTGGAGGCCGACAGCAGGGATCGGCCCGGCGTGCCCACCTGATTGAGCCAGGAGGTGTTGAGGATGATAGATCCTCCCTCGCGCATCAGCGGAAGCACGGCCTGGATCGTGAAAAAGACGCCCTTCACATTCACGTCCATCAGGCGGTCGTAGGCGGCCTCGTCCGTGGTGTCGATGGGCGTTCCGAACGCCACGCCGGCATTGGCGAACAGGATGTCGAGCGAGCCGAAAGCCTCCTTCAGTTCCTGTTGCACTCGTTTGAGGTCCTCTCGCGAGGTGACGTCGGCGCGTATGGCAAGGACAGCGTCGCTCAGTTCGGCGCGTGCACCCTCAAGTTTGTCCGAACTGGAGCCAGTGATGGCGACCCTTGCCCCGTGCTCTTGCAGCAGCCGCGCAGTCGCGAGGCCAATCCCGCTCGATCCGCCCGTGATGAGTGCTGTCTTTCCCTGAAGCATCGCTTGATCCGCGCTCCTCACGCCCTCAGTGTCGGCAGGCATCACGGCGCCTTGGCGAGTGAGCGAACAAGCGCAACGACCAGGCTCAGGGCGCCGCCGAACCACAGCGCCATCGCAAATGGTCCCAGAGCCATGGCCCAGCCCATTTCACCCGGCGCATGCATCATGGGATGAGACCAGGACATGCTTGTTGAGACCATGGCGAAGTGCCCAGGGCCGAACTGCTGCAGAACGATCATCATTGCGATGCCGGACAGCAGAGCGACGCTGCCAATGGTGGCTAACCTCTTCGTATCAGTCACGATTTGTCCCTTTCTAATCGGACGTTGGCCCGTCTCCGGTTCAAAGCGAGGATACCGCAGCCGTGAGACGGCGGATGGCCTCATCGACCGTGGCACGCGGACAGCCGAGGTTCACGCGCATGTAGCCGTGCCCCTCGACGCCGAACTTCTGTCCCTTGTCGAGCCAGAGCCTGGCCTCGGTCAGCATGAATTTGTTCAAGGCGTCGGCGTCCAGGCCGAGGCCTCGGCAGTCCATCCAAGCGAGATAGAGGGAGTCCGTCGGAAGAACCTTGATACGCGCGTCCGCGCTGTTGATGGCGCTGGCGAAATGCGTGTGGTTGCCGCGCAGGTAGTCGAGCAGATCCTCCAGCCATGGCTCCCCATGCGTGTAGGCCGCTTCCGCGGCGACCATTCCTAAGATGTTGACCAACGCAAACATGTTCCGGTCGTATTGGCGATGGAATTCCTCGCGGACGCGCCGGTTGGGAATGAACACGTTCGCGCTCTGCAGCCCGGGAAGATTGAACGTTTTGCTGGGAGCCGTGCAGGTGATGCTGTTCTGAGCGAACGCCTCGCCCAGTGAAGCGAAGGGGATGTGCCTCTTGGCCGGGTTGATGATGAGGTCCTGGTGGATCTCGTCCGAAATCACCAGCACGCCATGACGGAGGCAGATCTCTCCCATGACCCGCAGTTCTTCCTCCGACCAGACATTGCCGGTCGGATTGTGCGGATGGCTGAGGATGAAGAGCTTCGTATTGTCGCGGATCGCGGCCTCGAAGATCTTTTCATTGAAGCGGTAGCCCGTCTCCGTCCGCTCCAGCGGCGCGAAGGTCAGATGCCGGCCGTTCAGCAGGACGTCGTTGTGGAAATGCGCATAGACCGGAGGCTGGATCAGGACCGTGTCGCCTGGTGCCGTGAACGCTTGGATTGCCGTCTTCAGAGCGGTGATGATGCCCGATGTCTGAAGGATCCAGTCCTTAGAGACGTCCCAACCGAACCGCCTGGCCTGCCACCCGATCACCGCATCGACATAGCTCGGCGTCGCACCACCAGGGTAGCCGAAGACGCCGTGATCGACAGCTTGACGAAGAGCATTGATCACCACTTGTGGCGCCTTGAAGTCCATATCGGCCACCCACATCGGGAGCGGATCGGCCACGGCTTCGTCGGGTCCAAGCAGCTGCCGCCCATAGGCCCACTTCATCGAGTTCGAATTCCTCCGGTCGATCAGCTCATCGAAAACCGATGCAGTCTCGCCATCAGGGCAGGCGATCGGCTTCAGAACGGCGGCGGACTTCATGCTGGCTTCCTCTTGGCACTTGGAGGTGGTTGGCACCGGAACACATTTGATCGTCCCTGCCGTAGCAACTTCGTCCCATGAGGAAAAATGGTAAGATCTCATATATCGATGAACAGGAGTCATAGATGCTGGACCACCAACACCTTACGATCCTCCGGGAGGTGGACCGTTCAGGAAGCGTAACTGCGGCCGCTGAGCGTCTGAACGTCAGCCAGTCAGCGCTGTCCCACATGATCCGCAAGGTCGAGGAACGCTATGGGGTCAATCTCTGGGTAAAGAAAGGGCGCGGTCTGCGCTTCACTCAGGCAGGCGAATACCTTCTCGCCCTTTCCCAGCGCGTCCTGCCGCAGCTCGAGCATGCCGAGCGGGTTCTCGCCGACTTTGCCGAAGGCCGGCGCGGTTCGTTGCGCACCGGGATGGAATGTCACCCGTGCCAGCGCTGGTTGATGCGGCTGACTCCGCATTATCTGGCCGCGTGGCCGGATGTGGATTTCGACATCCGCACGGCCTTCCGCTTCGATGGGGTCGCCGCGCTGCTGGGCCACGAGATTGATCTGCTGATCACCCCCGACCCGGTCGATCTGCCTGAGCTTCTGTTCACTCCTGTCATCGATTACGAGCTTGTGCTGGTCGTGCCCGAGGCACACCCACTGGCCCGGCGCGATTGGGCCACTCCACCGGATCTCCTCGACGAGGTGCTGATCACCGTTCCGGTCAGCGTCGAGCGACTCGACGTCTACACGCGTTTTCTTGTGCCCGGTCAATGTCGCCCGCGACAGCACCGAACGGCGGAAACAACCGAGCTGATGCTGCAGCTCGTCGCCGCAGGCCGCGGTGTTTCGGTCCTGCCGGATTGGCTTGTCCGCGAAGAGGGGGCGCACCTTCCCGTCCGGGCCGTGAGACTAGGGAAGGATGGGATCAACAAGAGCATCAATCTCGGCGTCCGCCGCGGTGAGGAAGGGATTGCCTACATCGCCGGCTTCCTTTCCCTCGCACAGGAGGTGGGAATTGAAGCCGATCCAACGGTCGACCGTAGCTAGAGAGACCCTGCCATGACCGGCCCGAGAGACTGCAACGCTCTGGGACGACGGAAACATGACGTCAGTCTTGAGTGTGGAAGCACCGGAACCTGCTGCTTGGGTGCAAAGCCCAACTGCGTCTGGGAAGGGCCAGGAAGCCACAATCCCCTGCTCTTCAGAAACGTCTGGTGTTCCCCACTTGAGCGGACGTTTGGTCGACCTTCGGGATGTGTGATTCCACCCCTTCACGACTGGCAGACGGTTCGAAAGCTTGCCATCGCAGCCGCCGAGCGAGGCTCTCAATCGGGTGGCGCGCCGGCGGACGAAATCCATGGGTGCGGCGGCATTTTGTGCGCACGCTACGATCCTCCGCTTGGGTGTGGGCATGCAGCCAGTTGCAATTAATAGACCGAACAGTCTATTATTTGTCGGACGCGAGCGGCCCCGCGCTTCCCGGCGCCGACGATTTGGCAGAGGCAAACTCCGAATGTTCGAAGCGATCCTGATCGAGAAGAATGAGACCGAGCAGACCGTCCACCTGACCAAGGTCGGCGAGGATGCGTTGCCCGAGGGGGACGTGACGGTCCGGGTTGCCTGGTCTACCTTGAACTACAAGGATGCGCTGGCGATTACCGGCAAAAGCCCCGTGGTTCGCCGCTTTCCCATGATCCCAGGCATCGACCTCGCGGGCGTGGTTGAGGCCTCGGACAACCCCGACTGGAAGCCGGGCGACAAGGTGGTGCTGAACGGTTGGGGGGTCGGCGAGACGCATTGGGGCGGCCTCGCGCACAAGGCTCGGCTGAAGGCCGAATGGCTGGTCCCACTGGAACCCGCTTTCTCCATGTCCCAAGCAATGGCGATCGGCACTGCCGGCTATACGGCCATGCTCTGCATCCTGGCGCTCGAGAGGCACGGCGTGACCCCGGACAATGGTCCGGTGCTGGTCACGGGCGCCGCCGGTGGCGTCGGAAGCATCGCGGTGGCGCTCCTGTCGAAGCTGGGCCATGAGGTCGTTGCGGTCACGGGCCGCCCCGAGGAAAGCGGCTACCTCAAAGGCCTCGGCGCCGCCGACATCCTGCCGCGTTCCGAATTCTCGGAACCCGGCCGCCCGCTCGGCAAGGAGCGCTGGGCCGGGGCGGTGGATGTGGCAGGCGGTCAGGTTCTGGCGAACGTGTGCGCATCGATGCGGTACCGCGGCACGGTCGCGGCCTGCGGGCTGGCGGCAGGGATGTCGCTTCCTGCCACCGTCGCGCCCTTCATTTTGCGCGGAGTAACGCTCGCGGGCATCGACAGCGTCATGTGCCCTCAGCCTGAGCGCCGCGAGGCCTGGCGGCGTTTGGGCCAAGACCTCGACCCAACCATCTTAGACGGACTTTGCGAGACCGTGACGCTCGCCGAGTGCATTCCCACCGCTGCCCGCTTGTTGGCGGGCCAAGTCCGGGGTCGCGTGATTGTCCCTCTGGACGGCGCCGCATAAGAGGCGTCGCCTGCATCGCTGTGCCACTGTCATCCACATCGTGTCGCCGGGCACTATCAGCCGCGGATTAAGGAGAACGCCGATGTCAGCCAAAGACCTTCCCGTCAGCCGCTTCCCTGTTCCCAGCCTCACCGACATGCCGACCGACATCCGCGAGCGCATTGAGGCAGTGCAGGAAAAGTCGGGCTTCATCCCCAACGTGTTCCTGGTCCTGGCTCACCGCCCGGAGGAATTCCGGGCCTTTTTCGCCTATCATGACGCGCTGATGGACAAACCCGGTAACCTGACGAAGGCCGAGCGCGAAATGATCATCGTGGCAACCTCGAACGTGAACCAGTGCCAGTATTGCGTCGTCGCCCATGGCGCAATCCTGCGCATTCGCGCCAAGGACCCGCTGATCGCCGACCAGGTTGCGGTCAACTATCGTAAGGCCGACATTACCGACCGCCAGAAGGCGATGCTCGATTTCGCGATGAAGGTCAGCCAGTCTGCACACTTGGTCGGAGATGCCGATCTCGAGACGCTCAAGACCTATGGCTTCGACGAGGAGGACGCCTGGGACATCGCGGCAATCGCGGCCCTCTTCGGCCTATCGAACCGGCTGGCAAACGTCACCAACATGCGTCCGAACCGCGAGTTCTACACCATGGGGCGTGACTGAGGGCACCGGAGGGTCCGGGGAAACGTGAGCAGAGAAAACGTGAGCATTCGCACCGTCGCCTCCGAGCCGACAGCCCCCCGCCGCCGCGGCCGCCCGCCGCGGGGAGAGGCGCGGCTGGACGAGGCGCGCAGGCGGTTGTTGCGCGAGGGCGTGGCAATGTTGACGGAGCGGGGCTTCAGCGCCGTGGGCTTGGAGGAGTTTCTGGGCACCGCGGGCGTTCCCAAGGGTTCATTCTACCACTACTTCGGCAGCAAGGCGGAGTTCGGCTTGGCTCTCGTCGATGCCTATGCCGCCTATTTCGCGAACAAGCTCGACCGCTGGTTCCTGGATGAGAGCCTCTCGCCTCTCGCCCGCCTGCGCGCCTTTGTCGACGACGCCCGCGCCGGCATGGCACGCTTTGACTACCGCCGGGGTTGTTTGGTGGGGAATCTCGGGCAGGAGATCAGTGCTCTCCCGGACCCATTCCGCGACCGTCTGGCCTCCGTCTTTGCTGATTGGGAGGCGCGCACCGCACGCTGCCTTGAGGCGGCGAGGAGCGCCGGGGAGATCGATCCCCATGCCGACTGCGCGAGCCTCGCCACCTTTTTCTGGATTGGCTGGGAGGGCGCAGTCCTGCGCGCCAAGCTGGAGCGCAATCCTGAGCCCTTGGAGCAGTTTGCCAAGGGCTTCTTTGCTCTGATCGAACACCGTCTTTGAGCCGTTCCTCTCGGGTCGTACCACAGAATGACTAGATCCACTTTCGGGCGCGAGGCCGATGTCGCCTTCGGCCGAGGGAGGCCTTAGGTCGGTCTCCAGTTCTTTCGTTCTTTTTGCATCCGGCACAACCGGATGCTTTCGAGGCAGTACCGCTGACCACTCCTTACATAGGATCGTCTTCGTGGATCGACGTTCAGCGACCTCCCGTTTGACGAACTGCTGCACGGTTGAGTGCAAACCGGAGGGAATATGCCCCCTTCCCCCAACCATCTTCGAGCGAAGATGGCCGCAATGCCGAAGCTCTGCCGCATCCTGGTGGCAGCTATACGGTTGCTAGGCTACTGAAGGGTTTTCTCAACGTGCCGGCAAGTCATTGAGAAGGCTGGTGAGCGAGCTGGGACTCGAACCCAGGACCCTTTAAAAGATCGGAAATCTATCGGTCTTTGAGACTTGCAGCTGGTATCCTGATGAAGGAGATAATGCTCCATCTCGACCCGGATCCGTTGTCGAGGCCGGACCATCCGTCGGCTACAAATTCTTTTTATCTTACAATGCCTTACGGGAGGGTAATGGCGGAGACGGAGGGATTCGAACCCTCGATACCCTTTTGGGGTATGCTCATTTAGCAAACGAGTGCCTTCAGCCTCTCGGCCACGTCTCCGTTCGCGATCCGCAGGGTGGTAACCCTGCTTCGCACAGGTGGCGCAATAGACGCGAACAGCCGCTCTTCGTCAAGGCCAAAAGCGTCCGAAGGCCGTGCAAAACCGATCTTGAAAACTGGGCCCTCAACCGTTCCCTGTGATACGAGACGGCACAGACAAAGAGACAGGAGCCCCAAGTGGCAGATATCAAGCGGATTGGCGTTGCCGCCCGTTACAGCGATCTCGTGATTCACGGCAACACGGCCTATTTCTCCGGCTATGTGCCCGAGGAGAGCCTGGGCCAGTCGGTGACCGAGCAGACCCGGGATGTTCTGGCGCAGATCGAGCAGTCGCTGGCCGAGATAGGCAGCGACAAGACCAAGCTCCTGCAGGCCACGATCTGGCTGACCGATATGGCCTCTTACGACGAGATGAACACGGTCTGGGATGCCTGGGTGGCGCCTGGACACACACCGGCGCGGGCCTGTGTCCAGGCCCGCCTTGCCGATCCGGATTATGCCCTGGAGGTCCAGGTCATCGCGGCGCTTTAAGCCACCGCAGAGGCGCTCAGGCCGGTTCGACCTTGTTCGGTCTGGCCTGGGCGTTCAGACGCTTTCTCTCATAGTGCTTCGCCAGACGAAGGTGGCGCCAGATGGCGTAGTTCATGGCGATGAGAAAGCCATAGGTGCCCCGCAGGAAGTGAAGGCGCCCGAAATAGGCCTTGATGAAGGCTGCGGGGAATTCGACATAGACTCGCCAGGTCGGAATGGAGACCCCCCTCACCTCAAGATCGACGGCAAGCTGATCCGTATAGACGTTCAGCTTCGCGATTTGGTCGCCGAGCGATCGGACTGACCGGTGGTGAATCAGCCCCTTGAGCTTTCCAACCTTCGTCCCAGGCTTCAAATCCACCCGATCATGCACCAGGGAGGACGAATAACGACCGGCATCCCTGTGATAGAGCCGTACGGGTCTGATGCGATAGGCAAAAGGGTGCGGTTCCGTCTCGCCGGGATAGATCTCCGCGATCTTGATGCCATAGGCCTGGCATGGCGGCTCCCCGTGGGCAAAAAGCGCTTTGATTTCCTCATGCAGGGCGGGCGAAAGCTCCTCGTCCGCGTCGAGATTGAGAAGCCATTCGTGACGGCACTGGTCCTCGCCGAAGCGCTTCTGCGGGCCGTAACCAGGCCACGGATTGAAGACCACCCGAGCGCCGAGTTCCTCCGCAACGGCCTGCGTCCCGTCTGTCGAGCCTGAATCGATGACGATCAGGTCATCCGTCAGGTCTCGGACGGCCTGGATCGTCCCTCCGATCCGGTCAGCCTCGTCCCTGGCAATGATGAAGACGGAGATTGGAACCATGACGATGGCAACTAGCGCATCACGCGGAAAAGTGGACCCGGTTTTTCGCTAACGCGGACCTTCGGTTCGCCCTGGGCGATGCATTGCTTGAAGGAGAAGGCATCGGGCGCCCCCAAGAAAGGCCTCTACTTTTGGGTCCGATCCTTCAGCCTCCTCATGGGGGGAGGACAAGAGGTGTCAAGCCGCGAACTCCGGCCTTATCTTTCCGTTGATTTCAGGCCGCGTGCTTTAGTCCTTCCGCCTTCATGGCCTTGCGGACCATGGGACGGTTCGAAACATCCTGCATGAAGGCCTGAACGGCGACATATTTCGACAAGTCGATTCTGTGGAATCGGGTCCAGTTCAGGATGGTGAAACAATACGCATCGGCTACCGTGAACTCATTGCCCACGAGACAGGAGCGCCCCTCCAGGCAGCTGTCGAGATAGGAGAGCCGGCGCTGAAGATATTGGACGGCAAGACGCCGGGCTGCATCGGGCATGAGGCTATCCCACAAGGGAGCGAACCCTTTGTGGAGCTCGGTGCCGATGAAGCCTACCCATTCCTGAACCCGGTAGCGCTCCATCGAGCCTGTTTCCGGCAGAAGGCGACGGTCCGGCACGCGGTCGGCGAGATATTCCAGAATCGCGGAAACTTCCGTCAGCACCCCTCCATCCTGCAGGGCGAGTGCAGGTACGCTGCCTTTAGGATTGATTTTGCCGAAGCGGCCTCCTGAGGCGGTTGTCTGCGTGTTCAGATCAACCCGATCGAACTCAATCTCAAGACCCGCTTCATAGGCCACGATATGAGGCGCAAGCGAACATGCGCCGGGGCTGTAATAGAGCTTCATCATCAAAATCCTTCATTCCCGGCCCCCGCAGGAAATCGAACATCGAGCTCAATGCAATGTCATAATAGTGCATAGGCGGCACCTTTTTCAAGCCGAGGCCGCTCATCTTTTCAGCATCAGTTCAATCCGACACCGGATTTTGGCTTGAAGAGAGGAGTTCCCCCTCTGGCGCATGCCGATGACCCGAGCCCCCAGTTTTTGCAGGGCTGCGCACGCGCAGCTCGGCGAGCAGCGGGAAGTGATCGGATGCCACGCGCGTCAGCGTGTTCCGCACCGGCGCGGCATTCATCACCTCGACCGACTTGGTGACGAATACGTGGTCAAGGCGCAGCATAGGCGCGCGGGTATGAAAGGTCGGCTGGGGCACGCCATGAGAGTTGGAGAGCTGTGCATCCCTTAAGCGATTGGCGATCATACGATAGGAGCGCGAATAAGGAGGAGCGTTGAAATCACCGAGCAGAATCGCGGGGTCGGCGCATTCCGGGTGGCCCATCCAATCAGGCCCCACGAGTGCGGAGGCCTGCGCCCGTCGCTCGCCGGAGCGCAGCGACAAATGGGCATTGATGACGTTCACCTTGTGCCCGTCAATTTCCGTGCACACCCAAAGAGCGCTGCGTTTCTCGAAGGACGGCTTCGTTGATTGCGTCGGCAGGCGGCCCGATTTGACGAGATAGGCAGGGTGTCTGGTGAGAACGGCAATGCCATATTGCTCACCTAAAATACGAATTGTCGGTTGGAAATGGAGGTCCATGCCGAGCTTGTCCGCGACAATTGCGGCCTGATCGATCTCCCCTGCCTTGGTGCGCCCGACACGCACCTCCTGGAGCGCAACGATATCGGCCTCGCAAGCGGCGATGACCTCGGCAATCCGTGTCGGCGAGATCTTCCGGTCGGTGCCCAGCCAGCGGTGAACGTTGTAAGTGAGGATCCGGAAAGGGCGTCCGTGTTGATCGCTGTGCGTCAAAGGTCAGTACCGGCTTGGACAATAGTGAACATGAACATGCATGGCCTTCGAATGGAACATGCGGTGGCGTGCTGTTTCGCGACCTATGATGCAAACGTGTCGGATCAATGACCCATCATCGGTCAGAGTTCCGGGCAAACGCAACCATAAAAGGCGGCTTGACCCTCCCATGATTGGAAGGTTTACACCCTGACCCCATATGATGAATCAGGAGATTCAAGATGGCTGTCACCAACCGTTCCGTCGCATTGGAGAGCTTCGACCTTCCGGTCCAGGGGATGAGCTGCGCCTCCTGCGTCGGGCGCGTGGAAAAGGCGATCAAGTCGGTCGAAGGCGTCACCGCTGCCAACGTGAACCTGGCGACGGAGCGGGCGCATGTGTCCTTCGCCCCTGAGAAGGCCAATCCTAAAGGAGTCGCCGAGGCGATCCGGGCGGCGGGCTATGAGCCTTCCGAGAGCCATGCGGATTTGAAGATCGAGGGCATGACCTGCGCCTCCTGCGTTGCGCGGGTGGAAAAGGCGCTCAAGCGCGTCCCGGGCGTTGTCGAAGCCCATGTGAACCTCGCCACCGAGCGCGCCTCGGTGCAGTATCTTGGCGGCGTGGACGTCATCGGTCGGATGATCGAGGCTGTCGATGCCACCGGCTATGAGGCGAAGCAAATCCGCCAGGATGCCGACCAGGCGGATCGGGAGCGCGCTGCCCGCGAGGCCGAGATTGCAGCCTTGAGGCGCTCGCTGACGGTTGCCGCTATCCTCACCCTGCCCGTCTTCGTGGTCGAGATGGGCTCTCACTTCATCCCCGCGATCCATGATTGGGTGATGAACACCCTTGGCCATCAGATCAGCTGGTATCTGCAGTTCGCGCTGACGACGCCCGTGCTGTTCGGGCCCGGCCTGCGCTTCTTCAAGAAGGGGGTTCCAGCCCTCTTGCGCTGGGCTCCCGACATGAACTCCCTCGTGGTGCTCGGCACGAGCGCAGCCTATGCCTATTCCGTCGTGGCGACCTTCCTGCCGGAGGTGTTGCCTGCCGGGATGGCCAATGTTTATTACGAGGCGGCTGCCGTGATCGTGACACTGATCCTGCTCGGCCGCTTCCTCGAAGCGAAAGCCAAGGGCCGCACATCGGAAGCGATCAAGCGTCTCATGGGCCTCGCGCCGAAAACCGCGCGGGTGATCCGCAACGGCGAGGCACAGGAGGTCCCGCTCGATCAGGTGCTGATCGGCGACATCGTGCAGGTCCGTCCCGGCGAGAAGGTGCCGGTCGACGGCGAGGTGGTCGAGGGTTCGTCCTTTGTCGATGAATCCATGATCACGGGCGAGCCTGTGCCCGTGCAGAAGGCTCAAGGCTCGGAGGTTGTCGGCGGCACGATCAACAAGACAGGCGGCTTCGCTTTCCGCGCAACCCGGATCGGCGCGGACACGGTTCTGGCGCAGATCATCCGCATGGTCGAGCAGGCGCAGGGTTCAAAGCTTCCGATCCAGGCCATGGTCGACAAGATCACCGCATGGTTCGTGCCAGCCGTGATGGCAGCAGCGGCGCTGACCTTCGTGATCTGGCTGATCTTCGGCCCTGATCCGGCGATGATCTTCGCGCTTGTGAATGCGGTCGCTGTGCTCATCATCGCTTGCCCCTGCGCCATGGGCCTGGCGACGCCGACCTCGATCATGGTCGGCACCGGACGCGCAGCAGAACTCGGCGTCCTCTTCCGCCAGGGCGAAGCGCTGCAAAGCCTGAAGGAGATCGGCGTCGTCGCACTCGACAAGACCGGCACGCTGACCAAGGGCCTCCCGGATCTCACCGACTTCGTCACTACGAACGGTTTCATCGAGACCGACGCCCTGAGGCTTGTCGCAGCGGTGGAATCCCGCTCGGAACACCCGATTGCGCAGGCGATCGTCGCGGCAGCGGAGCGCCAGGGCATCACCCTGCCCGCAACCGACAGCTTCGAGGCCGTGCCGGGCTTCGGCGTCTCCGCCACGGTCGAAGGACGCAAGGTCGATGTGGGTGCGGACCGCTTCATGCGGAAGCTCGGACTCGACGTGGCCGTGTTCGCCGATACGGCGGGCCGCCTCGGTGCTGAGGGCAAGAGCCCGCTTTACACGGCGATTGACGGCAAGCTCGCCGCCATCGCCGCCGTTGCCGACCCGATCAAGGATTCGACGCCGGAAGCGATTGCTGCCCTGCACGCTCTGGGCCTGAAAGTGGCCATGATCACGGGCGACAACCGCAAGACGGCGGAAGCCATCGCGCGACGCATCGGCATCGACGAGGTGGTTGCGGAAGTGCTGCCCGAAGGCAAGGTCGAGATAGTCAAGCGCCTGCGTCAAACGCACGGCAAGATCGCCTTTGTCGGCGACGGCATCAACGATGCGCCTGCTCTCGCTGAAGCCGATATCGGCATCGCCATCGGCACGGGCACGGACATTGCCATCGAAAGCGCCGACGTGGTGCTCATGTCCGGCGACGTGCGCGGTGTGGTGAATGCGATTGCACTGTCGAAGGCAACGATCCGCAATATCGGTGAGAACCTGTTCTGGGCCTTCGCTTATAACGTGGTGCTGATCCCGGTCGCGGCAGGTGCGCTCTACCCTGTCAACGGCACACTGCTCTCGCCGATCGTGGCGGCGGCGGCAATGGCGCTCTCCAGCGTGTTCGTCGTCGGCAACGCACTCCGGCTTCGCCGCTTCAAGGCTCCCATCGAGGCAAGGCAGGAGATTTCTCCTGCCGCCCAAACTGCAGAAGGTGTGGCATGAATATCGGACAGGCCGCTTCCGCCTCCGGCGTCTCCGCCAAGATGATCCGCTACTACGAGTCCATCGGGCTCATCCCGAAAACAGTGCGCACGGAATCCGGATATCGGGTCTATTCCCATCACGATGTGCACACGTTGCGTTTCATCCGACGTGCACGAGATCTCGGTTTCTCGGTCGAGCAGATCGCCGAGCTGGTCTCACTCTGGCGCGACCGCGAGCGCGCGAGCAAGGACGTGAAGGCGATTGCACTCGACCATGTGCATGTGCTCGAGCGCAAGATCCGCGAATTGCAGGAAATGGCCTCGACCCTCAAGCATTTGGCTGAGCATTGCCATGGAGATTTGCGGCCCCACTGCCCGATCATTGAGGAACTCGCGAGCGAAGATTCACTGCCCGTTCACGTCAAGGCGGATGCGAAGTTCGGTGCCATAGGCAAGGCTTAGAGGCTTGAAAGCGGTCGAGCGTCCGCTGCTCGGCAACAGCGGACGCGACGTGCCTTACAAGCCGAATGTCACGTGTCCCTCTGCGTCAATCGACCAGGCAGGGTTCCACGCGATCTCCCACGCATGCTCATCAGGATCAGCCACATACCCGCGCATGCCTCCATGCGGCGGTTCGTCGGCAGGCCGCAAGATCCGACCGCCGAAGCCTGAGAGGTGATCGATCGTCGCCTGCACGTCCTCGCGCGAGGCAACGTTATGGGCGAGAGAATAAGCCCCAGGCCCGGCAACGCAGTTACTCTGCATGTCCTCGGCAAGAGCATTTCGCAACCAAGTGCCGAGCACGAAACCATTCATCTGGTAGAAAATGATCTCTTCGTTCTCGAAGACAGGATGCCAGCCGAAGCCTTCAGCATAGAAGCGCCGCGAACGTGCAAGATCGCGCACGCCGAGTGTCACAACGGAAATCTGATGTTGCATTGAGTCACGTCCCTACATTGCCCTGGAGCACTATGCGCCAGAGCCTCCGTCATGGGACTTGATGCATCTGCACCAGCCAGAGCTTCCCGCAGGAAGCGACCGGGCTAACCAAACCGGTCCGCCTTTTCCGACACGCCGAGCATACCCGGCCAAGTGATCTGGTCAAGAAAGCATCCAGCGCCTTCAAGCCGCCATCTCGACCTCGCGAGTACGGCCGAGATCGTGCATCCACTGCGCGAATTGGGGCTGCCGCTGAATCTGGCGTCCGTAGTGGCCGCGCAAGCCATCGACGAGGCGTCCGTTGCGGGACAACAGATCGTCCGCATAGGTGATCATGCGCGAGTTCGGCCAAGCCTGCGGCCTGATCAGCGTCAGGCGTTCGAACAGCCTGTCCTCCTTCTCGTCAGGATATGCCTGCGCCAGAAGAGTCACCATCGCGGCCGTCGAGCGGGAAATGCCCATGTGACAATGCACGAGAAGATGCCCTTGTGCGCGCTCAGTGCTGCCGGCCGCAACCTCCTCGCCGAAGCGCAGCACGGCTTGCACATGCTCCGGCTGCGGCAGGATCATCCCCTCGATCGGATTGATGATGTCGTGAAAGCGAAGGATCGTGCGGTGATGCGGATCGTATACCTGGAACGCCTCCGGATCGGGATGATCCGGGTCCAGAATCGAGAGCACATGCGTGACGGCCCTCTCCTTCTGCTCCGGCAATTCAGAAATGCCACAGATGGTGAACATCGAGATCGAGAGCGGCTGCATTGAAAACCCATCGGAAAGCGGAGGCTGCATGATCCCTCCTTATTATGTTCGTAGGTTGTACCTATGCAGAAAGATGGATCCAAGCACATCAAATGATTGTGTCCTTTTGATCACAGCTCGGCCTGGCCACATTTCTGCCATCTCGTTAACACCTTGTGGACATCACCGGGTTTATGAACTCCCATTCAAGGTACCGCCGCTCCCAGGCGTTGGCGGCATAAGCGAAAAACCAGAAACTGCGAGCCTCCCCCACTGATGTCTGCTTTCACGGCCTTCCGCTTGTCCTCGTTGCAGAATGCGATCCGCTTCTGCGTGCTGGTCCTCCCACTGGCGCTCGCCGCCTGTGTTTCCACCTCGTCGCCTTCGCAGCAGGCAATCCGCCATATCGATCCAGCTTACATGGCCATGTATGGTGCCCGTCCCGACGAAGCGCATCCGCTACCCGCCACCGACATTTCCGAAGTCGATCCGCGCTTCCTGCGCCGGGAGGTGGCCTATTACGGCCGTGAAGAGCCCGGCACGGTGGTGGTCGATACGTCGGCCCGTTACCTCTACCTCGTCCGCGAGGGCGGACGCGCCATCCGCTACGGCATCGGCGTCGGCAAGGAAGGCTTGGCCTGGTCCGGTCGCGCCCAAGTGGGCCGCAAGGCTATGTGGCCGCGCTGGACACCGACCGCCTCGATGATCAAGCGCGAGCCCGAGCGCAACGGCCCGTGGGCCGGCGGCATGCCGGGCGGGATCGAGAACCCGCTCGGTGCCCGTGCGCTCTACCTCTACAACAATGGCGTCGATACCATGTATCGCATCCATGGCACGACGGAACCCTGGTCCATTGGCCAGTCGGTGTCGAGCGGCTGTATCCGCATGTTCAACCAGGACGTGATCGACCTCTACAACCGCGTGCCCGTGGGCTCGCCGGTGGTGGTGCTGAGAGGGCGCAGCCCCTTCAACGACGTCGATCCGGATGAACAGCGCGTGTCGTTCTACTGATCGGGTACACGGTCAACGAATTTGAAAGGGTCGGCCAGTGGCCGGCCCTTTTCTTTGTCGTCCTGCCTGGCTTGAGGTATGATCCGTGCGTCCTGATGGAGGCACGGCCATGACCGTAGAACGCGCCATCCTTCTGACCGTCGGCGGGTTGATCATCATCAGCGTCCTGCTCGCGGTCTATATCAATCTCAATTGGCTCTGGCTGACCGGAATCCTGGGAGCCCATCTTGTGCAGGCATCGTTCACGGGCCTCTGCCCTGTCGTGAAGATGTTCAAGCGGCTCGGTCTCCCCAGCAAGCCCGGTTTCACCTGAGGCTCCCTTCCCCCTGGAGGCTTTTGCTTTCTGTCCTATGAATCAAAGTCCATGCCTTTCGCGAAGGATTGTTCATGGACGAATGGTTCCCTCGGGCCCTGAAGCTCACGACGCGCATCATCGAAGTGGGCGGCATCGCCATCATCGTTCTCGGCACCTTGGGAGCCACCATCGCCGTTCTCTGGCAGGTTCTAAAGGGCCGTTCGGGCGAAGACGCCTTCAGCCTCTACCGCTCCAATCTCGGGCGGGCGATCCTGCTGGGGCTCGAATTTCTTGTGGCCGCCGATATCATCAACACTGTTGCCATCGAGCCCTCCCTTCAAAGCCTCCTCATCCTCGGCGGCATCGTGCTCATCCGCACCTTCTTGAGCTTCTCGCTGGAAGTTGAGATCGAAGGGCACTGGCCGTGGGAGCGGCACAAAGCTGCCACTCAGGGGAACAATGATCTTCCCGCAAACCGACAGGAATGAAACGAAGTTGCGCAGGCGGCCGATTTCGTCAACACTATAAGCTCATTCTGTCTGGCCAAGGCCTTTCTTGGCTCACTCGGAGATCCGTCATGAAGCCTTTGATGCGCCTGTCTGCCGTAGCGTCCGCCTTTACCTTGGGCCTTGGCCTGGGACTCCAGCCTTTCTCCATCGATTTCTCCGCCTTCGACGCCGGCGTTGCAACCGTTCAGGCCAAAGGCGGTGAAGGCGGTGGCCATGGAGGCGGCAATGGCGGAGGCGGTGGGAACGGCGGCGGTGGAGGCAACGCCGGTGGGAATGGTGGTGGCCGTGGTGGCGACCATGGAGGCGGCAAAGGCCAGGGCGGCTCCAAGGGCTCTTCCGGCGGCGGATCGAAGAGCACAGGCACCCAAACCAAGGATCTCGGCCTTTTCGAAGGCTTCATGAGAGACCTCAAGGGCGAGAAGAGAGCCGAGCGCACGAAGACGAAATCGACGGCAACCGAGAAGAAAGCCGCCAAGACCGAGCAGGCTGCCACGACTACGAAGGAGAAGGCATCAGCCGCTTCGCTCGGTCGCCTGAATGCCGCGCATGCTTCGGCGCAAGCCATGGCGAACGCCTCCGCGAACTCCACAGTGGGCAAGATCGGCTCCTACAAGGAGGCCCTGGCGGCAGAGGACCTTGACGCAGCCGCTGCGGCCCTTGCGGACGTCAGCAATAAGGCTGTGACAGAAGCCTCCATCAAGAGCCTGAACGAGATTCTCGGTGTTGAAATGGATGAGGCAAAGGTCACCGAGCTCACCGACAAGGTCGAGGCTCTGCAGAGCAAGACGACCACTGAAACGGTCACCACGACAACGACCACAGGAATGAGCACAACGTCTGGAACGACGACTACGACAGCAACTGAGGCCACAAAGAAGGCCGAGTCCCTGGGCCGTCTCAATGCGGCTCATGCCTCGCCCCAGGCGATGGCGCGTGCATCGCTCAACTCGCCCGTCGGCCAGCTCGGAGCCTACAAGAGCGCCGTTGCGGCCAACGATCTCGACGCAGCCGCAGAGGCCCTGTCCAAGGCGAGCAACAAGACGGTAACCGCAGAGACCGTCAGGAACCTCAACGGCGTTCTCGGCGCCACGCTCACCGAAGAACAGGTGTCGGAAGTGGTCCAGAAGACGGAGGCACTCAAAGCGGAGACGAATACGAAGTCTTCATCCAAAAAGACCTCCGGTCTCACACCCTGAAACATCTCATCGATTCACCAGCCAACCCTCCGGGACGGTTAGGTCCGGAGGGTTTGTTGCATCTGTGCCACCGGCATGAGCAAAAAGTCCTCATGCCTGCGTCAGCTCGTTGACTGCATCGGCAACACGCCTTAGCTGAAACGACCGGCCCGCCAGCCGCCGCCGCCCTTCCAGCGTCCGTCGGCTCCACAATCTGCCTGATTTCTCCGCTTCATCCCGATGGATGGCGTGTGATCGCGCACATCAGGTCGCGATCCTCTTCGGCAGGTTTCTCTTCCAGTTCTAAGCAGCCCCCTTCAGGCCACCATGCGCATGCCGCGATGGGCTGCTTGCAGCGATGATTGTCGACTATGATGACTTTCGAAACAGGCCACTTCCTGAGCAAGATTCCCTTCGTGAGAATCGGCTCAGGCCCCAATCCCATCGTCGTCTTCAATGGAGGGCAAGCCTTCGTCAGACGGCCAACGCCAGCACGCATCGAAAGAGACGCCAGGCGCATTGCGCGCCTCCTGCCCTCGGGCCGCACGATCTACGTGATGGGCTACGATCCAGCGCCGCCGGCCGGCTACAGCATCGACATGATCGTTCAGGACATGGCGACGATCCTGCGCAATGAGACCGGCCCTGCGACTGTCATGGGCATCTCGTTCGGCGGCTTCGTGGCGACCCGACTGGCCGCCGACCATCCCGACCTCGTTAAAAGTCTGATCGTGATGGTGAGCGCCCACCGCTTCTCTCCGGAAGGCCAACGCAGCATCGACCGCCAGATCGAATGCGCCTGGCAAGGCGACTTCGAAGGCTTCCTCGATGAATTCGGCCTCGTCTTCCGCCGCCCCTGGCTCAACTGGCTGCTTCGCCTGCGCCTGCGGCAGGAACGAAACAGATTGCACAAGACCATGAACGAACCCGCCGCTATCGTGCGCGGCCTCCATGCCGTCGCAGGTGAGGATTTCGGCAAGGATCCGGCATGGCTGCAGCGCATCCAGGCCCGCACGCTGATCATCGGCGGAACGCACGATCCCTTCTTCGACGTGAACGCGATGAAGGAAGCGGCTCACCTGATCCCTTGGACGCAACTCAAGCTGTTCGACGGCGAAACGCACATGCTGCCCATCGAGCGGGCGCGCGACGTCGCGAAGGTGGTGAAGGCATTTCTGTGGTGACCGACAGCGCTACGGCAGGAGCACAGAGCAATCCTGCCGTAGCCCGATCTCATTTGCTGAAATACCGCGCCAGGTTCTTCCGGATGCGCTCCAGTACGGGCACGTTGACATCCGGCAGAGCGAATGTTTGGCCGGTGATGCGCTCGTAGGCGTCGATATAGACCCGCGAGGTTTCGAGGATCACGTCGGCGGGGATTTCAGGGATCGGATCCTTGTAAGGATCGCAGCGCGCGACGACCCAGCTGCGGACGAAATCCTTGTCGAAGCTCTCGGGGCGCTCGCCGGCCTCGAAACGCTGAGGGTAGCTCCCGGCGAACCAGTAGCGGCTGCTGTCCGGCGTATGGATCTCGTCGGCAATCATGATCTGGCCTGCCTCGTCGATGCCGAATTCATATTTCGTGTCGACGAGGATGAGACCGCGCGCGGCTGCCGCCTCGCGCCCCTTCGCGAAGAGTGCGAGGGCATAGTCGGAAACGGTTTTCCACTGCTCGGCGCTCAGGAGATTTCGCTCCACGATCTCACTCGCGGTCAGCGGCTCGTCATGGCCGCCGTGGAAAGCCTTCGTGGTGGGCGTGATGATGGTCTGCGGGAGCTTCTGGTTATCGCGCATGCCGTCCGGGAGCCGGATGCCGTACATCTCCCGCTGCCCCTGCTTATAGAGCGAGAGGATCGAGGTGCCCGTGGTGCCGGCCAAATAATCGCGCACCACGATCTCGACAGGCAGGATGGTGAGCTTCTTGCACAAAGCTACATTGGGATCGGGATATTCGATGATGTGGTTGGGACAGATATCCGCCGTCTTCTCGAACCAGAAGCGGGCGGTCTGTGTCAGCACCTGGCCTTTCAGCGGAATGGAAGCGAGATTGATGTCGAAGGCGCTGATGCGGTCGGAGGCAATGATGATGCGCCGCCCGTCCGGCAGGTCGTAATTGTCGCGCACCTTGCCCCGATAATGGTTCGGCAATTCCGGGATCGTCGCGTCATCGAGGACGTAACCGGCATAGGCCCGAAGGGCTGCTTGATCGACCATATTCACCTGCCACGGCTGTTCGGGTTCTCGTCCGCCGAGTTCTAGCGCATCATGCGGAAAAGCGGACCCAGTTTTCCGCTCTCAACAATGCGCTGCTCTATGAAGAGAGCAGCGGATGAATCCCAAAAGTGGAGTCCACTCTTGTGTCCGATGCTATAGACTGAATTGACCGGCAGGCTAGGCCCGAAGCTCAGAAAGTTAAGCCTTTCCACGGGATCAGTCGGCAGCGCTGGCGTTCCGGCGCTGCACCACGTTGAGGCCGGAGAGAACCACGGTGGTCTCATAACCCTGGCTGTCCACGACCGTCCATTGCTTCAGGGCATTGGCGCGGCTGTCGAAACGAAGCGTGATCTTGGACGTGCCGCCCAAGGTAGCGCTGTCGTCGAAGATGACGGTGATCACGCCGTCTCGGGCGATCTGCACGTCGCGGACCTTGGTGTCTCGCGCCAAGTCCACATTGTCCTGCAACAGAAACTTCAGGGGCGTCTGGCTGACGGGATAGACGTCGTTGGTACCGAGCTTCTTGTCCCGGATCGCCACGTTGCGCCCGTCGGAGACGATCTCGAGCGTGCTCGGCGGCGCATAGGCGAAATGCAGTTGCCCCGGACGCCGGACGGTGAGCGTGCCCTCCACCTGCTGGCCATTTGGGTTCTTCTGCACGAAATAGGCCGACATCGTATCCATGCTGTTGAAATAGGCATTCACCCGCTCCAGCGCGGCCGCAGGCGAGGTCGGGTTCGGCGGCGACACGGGCGTTGCGGGCGTGGCCGCTGCGGCCACCGGGGTCGGCGTCGGAGCGGCCTGAGCGGGCGTTGAGCGCGCAGGCTTCGGCGGCTCGGCGACCTTGACCGGGGCAGGCTCGGGAGCCTTCGGCTTCTCCGCGGCCTGGGCGGGAGGCTCGGCTGTGGCAGGCGCTGCCTGCTTCACATCGGGCTCGGCGGGAGCTGGCTTGGGAGCGGTCGCAGGCGCTGCGGCGACCGGCTGCGCCTGAGGCTGGGCTTGAGGCTTGGGCCGCGCGACCTGCTGCTTAGCGGGGGCCTTTGGCTTAGGCGCAGCAGTCTTAGCCTGCGGTTTCGTCTGGGTTTGGGCTGGGGCTGCCGGCGCAGGCTCCGCCGCCTGCGGGGCAGGTGCAGTCTGAGGCTCGGCTGTCGGTGTCCCCTGCCCCTGATTGGGCTTAAAGATGCCGTCCAGAAAACGGGTCAGCGGATCGGGCGTGCGTTGCTGAGCAGCGGCAGGGGACGCACACGTGGCCAAAACGGCGAGACCAATAAAGCAACGCAAGGACTTCTTGAGCATGACTCGACTGCAAACCCGAAAAAACAAGAAATGGCCGCACGGCGGGAATCCGCCTACCGTGACGGTCAGGCCTTATCGCTTCGATTAGAGGCTGAATGAAGGCAGGAGTTTGCAGGCGAAAGCGAGTCGCGTCCAGGATAAGGCTCAGCTTTACACGGCCAATCGCGCTGTTAGGCCGCGTCGGCGTACTCGTCCTCGTCATCCATGGGTATAGGCCGGACGGGAGCGGGCTTCGGCTTTGAAACGCGCGGGCGGGACTGACGCTTCTTCTTGACGGCTTTCTTGGCGCCAAGACCACCCCACCAGCGCTGCCAGCTCCAAGCGCCGGGGCCCACGAGCATGTAGAACAGGAGCCCGGACAACACGCCGAGATTGGCGAGGAATATCGCCTGCTCTCCCTGGCGGGTCAGGCCGCCATAATCCCAGAACCGGTGCAGGGCTCCGGTGGTGATCACGAGCGCGGCCATCAGCGCCGAGGCGCTCACGCGCGGCGCGATGCCGAGGACCAGGGCGAGCGGAGCCACGATCTCGGCCACCACGATGATGGTGGCCACGAGATCCCCGTAAGGGATGCCCTTCATGGTCAGCGCGGCCGCAAACCCCGAGATGTTGGTGAGCCGGGCCAGAGCAGGCGGCAGGAAGCAGCCGGCGAGCAACAGGCGGTTCAGGAACAGGATTCCGTTCGTCGTGCCCGCATTCATGATCTAGCCCCTCTCCTTTTCAGCTGCGGCCAGAATCGGGGCCGCCGCTGCGTATTAGAGGCAGAGGTTCTTAACCTGTTCTTAGCGCCACTGACTTGTCCACGGTGTCTTGAGAGCGCCTTTTCAGAGCTTCAGGTTTCTCTCGCGCAGCATGCTTTCCCAGCGCAGCGTATGATCCACGATGGTGGCAAGATCGTCATAGCGGGGCTGCCAGTTGAGCCGCGCGCGGATGCGGGCTGAATCCGCCACGATGGTGGCCGGATCTCCGGCGCGGCGCGGCGCGATCCGGGTCTCGACCGGCCTCCCTGAGACCTTGCGCACGGTATCGATTACCTCCGACACGGAATAGCCGTGTCCGTAACCGCAATTCACGATGACGCTCTCGCCGCCCTTCCGCAGATAATCCAGCGCCTGCATATGGGCCGCGATCAGGTCCGTCACATGAATGTAGTCACGGATGCAGGTCCCATCCGGCGTTGGATAATCCGTGCCGTAGATGTCCATGGAGGGGCGCATGCCGAGCGCCGTCTGGACAGCCACCTTGATGAGGTGGGTCGCATTCGCGGTCGATTGGCCATGGCGCATGGCAGGATCGGCTCCCGCCACGTTGAAATAGCGGATGGCGACAAAGCGCATGCCGTGGGCCGCCGCCACATCGCGCAGCATCACCTCCGTCAGCTGCTTGGAGCTGCCATAGGGCGACAATGGCGCAAGCGGCGCGTCCTCTGCGAGCGGCCTGTCAGAGGCATTGCCATAGACTGCGGCAGTCGAGGAAAAGACGAAGGTCTTGATCCCGGCCGCCACCGCCGCCGCCAGCAGCGAGCGGCTCTTGACGGTGTTGTTCAGGTAATAGCCAAGCGGATCGCGCACCGATTCCGGCACAACGAGCTTGGCGGCAAAATGCACGATGGCATCGATGGAATGGACCCGCAACGTCTGCAGGACCAGCTCGTAATCGCCCACATCGCCGACAACGAGCGGCACATCCTCCGGCACCGACCAACGGAACCCGGTCGAGAGATTGTCGAAAACCACGGGTTTCAACCCGGCATCGCGCAGGGCCAGCACCATGTGGCCGCCGATATAGCCGGCACCCCCAGTCACCAGAACGTTCACGGGATCTCCTCGAACTGCCATTTTCGTCATCGTTGCCCGAATGAGTCTGGATTTCCAGCGCAACCTGCTGGCAAAACAGGTTGAGTACCCCACCATTTGTGAGAGGCTGCCGCATGGACGAACGCACGGAATATTGGTGGGTCCGCCACGAATCCGAGATCCAGCCGGCGGAAGTCGGCTTCGTCGGCGGCATCCCCGTGCATTTCCGCTTCATCGGCACGGCAGGCCGCGTTCAAGCGGAAGCAGCCGAACTCATCGAGCGTCTCCCCGCACCGCCCGTATCCGTTTTCAAGCCGCAAGCATCTTCCGCCGTTGCGGCTCCATCGAAGCCGCAGAAATCCGGCTCCTGGCTGTGGTTCATCGGCATCCTGCTCCTGATCTTCGTTGTCCAGTGCTCAGGGCCGATCTTCGATGCCATCAAGTGAATCGAAGGCTTTATCTGAGAAAGGCGGAACTCACCACGCACCTAATCAGTAACGCCAGGAGGCGGCCTGGTTAGGCTTGTCATAGATGTGCTCGATCACATCTACGGCTACGGGATGGTCTCGACATGACGCGGCGCGATCTTCAAATGGATCTCGGCAGGAGCGGCCTCCCCTGGGAAGCAGGCAAAGCCTTCGAGCACTCCTGCCCTTGCGGCCCCATTCCCCCGGTCGAGAAAGCCGGGCACGTTTTGGAAGGTAACTTTCGCCTGACGGTGGACGGCGAAACGAGGCAGGGCTCCAATCTCACGCTGATGATCTGGATAGTGCCGGAGATCATCTCCAACCTGTCGAAGTACTTCATGCCGCAACTGGGCGACATCATCCTGGCCGGCACCCCAGCCGGTGCCGGCCCGGTAGTGCCGGGGAATGAGCTTGTGGGTTCAACCGACAAGTTGGGGACCTTGACACAAACCAGTTCCCATTTTCGCATTCGAGGCTCTCGAGCCTTGGCCCGGATAGCCGTGTCCACTTTTGGATCCGAAGCTCTAACTACAGACTGTCACGGGAGCATTTCCGAGGAGGAGCATTCCATGAAGGCACTAGCGACAGCATTCGTGATAATGATGTGCGCAGGCAACGCCATGGCGGCTGAAGCATCTTGCACCGCTCAGGCTACCGAGAAGAAACTCGCCGGCGCTGCAAAGACAAGCTTCATGACCAAGTGCGAAAGGGACATGAAGGCAGCTTGTGATACCCAGGCGTCGGAGAAGAAGTTGAGCGGAGCAGCAAAGACCAGCTTCACCACCAAATGCATCAAGGACTCTGTTGGCACGTAACGTAAACAGAGCCGGCTGTTTTGAGCGACCCATTGAAGCATCGGACGGGAATATGAAATCACGTCCGATGCTTTAGCTGCATCGTCGAACGGGAGACCGGGGCGGTCTACGTGACGATCGGATGACCCGGAGCCGCCGTGCCCGACGGGAATTGCGGGCTGACCTGCGCCTAGGCTTCCTGCGGATCGACCGTGTTTACCGCGATCGCAGGCTGGGCTGCGCCCATGGATCGAGAGGCGGAGCGGTGGCTGGCCGCGGTCATCCTTCCGGACGGCATCGCTCCCGCAACGACGACACCTCCTCCCCGGGCCTGAGCAGACGCTCGCAATCCGGCCGCGCTCCGCGCCGGCCGCCCGTCTTCTCACGTTCGAATGTTCTCGGGAGAACCAGCATGAAGTCGCCCATTCTCGCCCTCGTCCTCGCTGCCGGTCTCTCGCCCCGGCCTTCCCAAGCTGCAACACTCAGGCCCGCTACAGCGCTTAAGGCGGTACGGCCCCGAAGCTGCAGTTCCCTCCACATCACCCATCTGGGTTGATTGCCATGACATCATTCTTCAGCGACCATAGCTGACAGATGATGCGTGAAAGGAGTGCTGCTCATTGATCACCGCTGCACAGATCCGTGCTGCCCGTGCCCTTCTCGGCATCGATCAACGCCAGCTCGCGGAGATGGCAGGGGTCTCACTGCCGACAATCCAACGCATGGAAGCGAGCGCAGGCAATGTGCGGGGGGTGGTCGAGACGCTTACGAAAGTCGTTGAGGCGTTCGATCGTGCTGGGGTCGAGCTCATCGGCGAGAATGCCGTGAGCCGAGAAGGCGGACGCGGCGTGCGATTCAAGCGCGCCAAGCCGTGAGCGGCTCCTAACGCGTGTGACTGCGACGGTGACCGTTGCTTCGGATCGACGATCCTCGCCGCACCAGTAGCTGGAGAAAGCACCAGGATGGCTGCACGGTCTATCGAACCGACCTTTGCTGAACTGTTCACTCCGAAGCTGATCACGGTCCTGCGGGAGCGATATGATCTGGCCGACCTCCGAGCGGATGCCGCCGCGGGGCTGACTGTTGCTATCGTGGCTTTGCCGCTTTCCATGGCAATCGCCATCGCCTCTGGCGTAACGCCCGACCGAGGGCTCTACGCCGCCATTGTTGGAGGTTTCATCGTCTCGGCCCTGGGAGGAAGCCGGTTCCAGATCGGCGGGCCGGCGGGGGCGTTCATCGTGCTGGTAGCCGCAACTGTCGAACAGCATGGGGTCGATGGTCTCCTTCTCGCGACCATGCTCAGCGGCGTGATCCTGCTGGCGATCGGGCTCCTGCGGCTCGGGACCTTCATCAAGTTCATTCCCTTCCCGGTGACTGTCGGCTTCACGGCCGGCATTGCGGTCATCATCTTCGCGAGCCAGCTTAGGGAATTGCTGGGCCTCAGCCTCGACAAGGAACCGGGGCCTTTCGTTCCGAAGCTTCTGGCGCTCGGGAGAGCCCTACCGACCTTGAATGTTTCGGCCGTGGCTGTAGCCCTTCTCACCATCGGCATTATCGTGGCCATCCGGCGCTTCCGCCCGCACTGGCCCGCCTTCATCATCGCCGTAGCCACAGCCGCCGTCATGACCTGGCTCCTGGGCCTGCCCGTCGAGACCATCGGCACTCGCTTCGGCGGTCTGCCCCAATCCCTGCCAGCCCCACATCTGCCATCTCTCTCGACCGCAAGAATAACCGAACTTCTTCCCGCCGCCCTATCGTTTGCTCTCCTGGGTGGCATCGAGAGTCTCCTGTCGGCCGTTGTAGCAGACAGCATGACCGGCCGTCGCCATCGCTCCAACTGCGAGCTGGTGGCGCAAGGCGTGGCGAACATCGCCTCAGGCGTTTTCGGCGGTATCTGTGTCACGGGCACGATCGCCCGCACCGCCACAAACGTCCGCTCCGGCGCACGTGGTCCGGTCGCGGGCATGCTGCATTCGATGTTCCTGCTTCTGTTCATGCTGGTTGCAGCGCCGCTTGCTTCCTTCATCCCGCTCGCGGCCTTGGCTGCCGTTCTGACCACGGTTGCCTGGAACATGGCGGAGAAGCACGAGTTCGCGACCCTGCTGCGGGCTTCAAAGGGCGATGCCGTCGTGCTGCTCGCCACGTTTTTGCTGGTGGTCTTCCGCGATCTTACGGAAGGCATCCTGGTTGGGTTCGGCATTGGCGTCCTTGTATTCCTGCAGCGAATGGCGGAGGCGGTTGAAGTTGAACAACCTCGCCTCCTCCCGGAAGAGGATCGTCCCGATACCGTAAGCGGCAATGACCGCGAGCCCTATGATCCGGTGCTCGCGACCGACCCTGACGTGGTTGTGTATCGGATCTCAGGTGCTTTCTTCTTTGGTGCGGCCGCAACGGTTGCAGCAGCCCTCGACCGCATTGCTGAACACCCGAAGGCCTATGTCATCGACTTTTCGGCCGTTCCAGTGCTCGACAGCACAGCCGCCACGACGATCGAGGGGTTCGTGCGCAAATCTCAGCGCCATAAGGCCGCCGTCTATATTGCCGGTGCCCGACCATCCGTCCGGCGGGTGTTACTGACCCATGGCGTACGTCCACCACGGGTCCGCTTCAAACCGACGGTAGCGGAGGCGCTCGTCTCGGCCCACAACAAGGCGGAGGAGGCTTCGACAAAGCACACGGTTGCAATCCACGACTAGCGCATCGTGCGGAACCGAAGGGCTGCGTCAGAGAAAAGTGGTCGCCATAGGCGTTCAGGGCCTGGGTGCGCTCCGATCTCAGCGGCGCGGTCGTCGGCATGCCCATTGAGCGTAAGCGCGATCGCTGGGTCGGAGCGGTGCTGCGCTCCCGCTCACTCTGGGATGCGACACTGGACTTGCCGGCCGTACACTCATCGCTGCGGATGTCGACCAGCACACGATCCCGGTCCCGGCGGAGCATCGTTGCTGGTTATAGAGCGCCGGATTGCTCTGCCCCTGGGCCTCGGGCGCGGACCGGAATCCGGGCGCGGAGTGGGCCTCTTCAGCCGATGCGTCCCGTGATCGAGCAGGTGGTCGATGTGCTTCTCTCTGGTAGTGAGAAATGATCTGTCCTTACCGGGGAGGTCGGAGTACGATCAACGTCCAGCCTCTCCTCAGCGGCAAAATTGATGAACAGAGTTTGAAAATGAACTGGAATATCGATTGGCTGGCCCTCGATGGTGCCCTCGGCGGCATCGCAGTAGGCAGCGTCTATGAGCTAGGCGAAGCCTATTTCCAGCTTCCGAACAAGATCGAGCCCCCTACCCATTACATGGCGGAAATCGCGGTGGCCGGCATCGCGGGGGCATTCCTGTGCGCGATCATCTCCCTCATTACCAATCGACTGAAGGCAAAGTCCTAGAGCCTGGCGAATTCCGTCGCCAGAGTTACCGGCGACGAGGCGAACTGCACCGCGAGACCGTCTGCCCTCATAGCGCAGATGGCTTGGAACAGCTGGTTATCCTTCAGATGCAGCGCGCTTACTAAGCCGGCACTGACAGGTACAAAGAGCGCTCTTGCGCCAATTGCGAGCCGAATGAAGCCGCAGAGGCAAGCAGATTGCCATCGTTCACGCGCAACACGAGCATGATGGCCCACCTATGCATCCGCATGGCCTTCGCTTTCAGGTCCTTGTTCAACGGCCCGGATTGCGGGAGCGCTCGGTGACACAGTCCCGTCCCGCCTGGAAGATGCTGACGATCGGGTTCGACGCCGACAATGCAGGCACCGTCGCCTTTCACTGCCACCATCTCCATCCCCTGGCAGCGGGCATGATAGGCTTCATACCTATAATGATGTGCCCGGCCCTTCTCCCGTACCTAAAGGTCGCGCGACTGAAGCTGGCTGAGCAGGGAGCGGCCATAGTTCGTCTTCGAGAGCTTGGTGGCCACTTCCTCAAAGGCTGTGCTGTCGATCCAGCGCTGGCGATAGGCAATCTCCTCCGGCGAAGCGATGAGTTGCCCCTGCCGCGACTGCAGAACGCGGACGAACTCGCTAGCCTCCAGCAGCGACTCGTGCGTACCAGCATCGAGCCAAGCGTACCCACGCCCAAGGCGCTCCACATAGAGGCTTCCCTGATCGAGATAGGCATTATTGATGTCGGTGATCTCCAGTTCACCGCGGGCCGACGGCTTGATGCTCTTGGCAATCTCGACCACCTGCTCGTCGTAGAAATAGAGCCCGATTACCGCCCAGTGAGACTTTGGTACAGACGGCTTCTCCTCAATCGAGGTCGCCCGCCCCTGCTCATCGAAAGCGACGACGCCATACCGCTCAGGATCCTCGACCCGATATCCAAAGACAGTGGCTCCCTCACGCCGTTCTTGGGCCTGCTGCAGCGCCTCCGAGAGGCCGTGGCCATAGATAAGGTTATCGCCCAAGACGAGGCAGGACGGTTGGCCCCGCACGAAATCCTCCCCGATAATGAAGGCCTGCGCCAGGCCTTCGGGGCTGGGCTGCACCGCATACTCGAGGCGGAGTCCCCATTGTTTGCCGGTGCCCAGGAGCCTTTTGAAGGAAGCTTGGTCCTCAGGCGTTGTGATGATGAGGATATCCTTGATTCCTGCCAGCATGAGGGAGGTCAACGGATAGTAGATCATCGGCTTGTCGTAGATCGGAAGCAACTGCTTCGAGGTCGCCAGCGTCAGCGGATGCAAGCGCGTGCCTGAGCCGCCTGCGAGGATGATCCCTTTGCGATTCATGGTGAGCCCCCGTGATTTCTGCTTTGGATTAGGGTGTCGTGTGGCGCTGCGACAGCAGCCTTGTCACAGTCGCATCGACCGCGCTTTGCCAGGGCCGCGCCGTATAGCCGAAAGTGCGGTCGAACAGGCCTGAGTCGAGCTCTGAGTTGGCCGGCCGCCGAGCCGGCGTCGGATAATCCTCCGTGCGAATCGGTACAACTGACGGGGATCGGCCGGTAAACGGCCTTTGGGCCTTCACGATGCACGCGGCGAAGCCGTGCCACGTGGTCACACCCGTCCCGGCAAAGTGATAAGTGCCGGACACCGCCCTGCCCTCGTCCCAAGCCTGGGCCACGGTCAACAGCGCTTGAGCGAGATCGGCCGTGGACGTGGGGCAGCCGCTTTGATCCGCAACGATGCGCAGCTCATCGCGCTCACCGGCCAGGCGCAGGATAGTTTTCAGGAAGTTCGCGCCATGGATCCCGTATACCCACGATGTCCGCACGATCACATGCTGCGGCAGATGACGGCGGATCGCCTCCTCGCCCGCCAGCTTGCTGCGGCCGTAGACCCCGAGCGGCGCGACAGGATCGCTCTCGCGGTAGGCGCCGCTCTTGGAGCCGTCGAAGACATAATCCGTCGAGACATGGATCAGGGGAAGGCCGGCGACCGCACAGGCCCTGGCCAGGATTTCAGGTCCGGTCGCATTGGCCTGAAAGGCCGCCTCTTCTTCCGTCTCGGCGAGGTCTACCTTCGTGTAGGCACTGGCGTTGAGAACGATGCTGGGACGGATCTTGGCCATGGCCTGCTCCACCTGCGCCGGATCGGCCACATCGGCTTGGGCCCGCGTCAGACCTTTCAAGGGCACATCTGCCATATGCGCAAGCTCGATCAGCTCCTGTCCGAGCTGACCGCCGCTGCCAAAGACCAGGATCATGCCATTTGTCCCAATCGTTCGCCACGGTACACACCCGACCGGATGCGCTCCCACCAAGGCCGGTTCTCCAGGTACCAGCGCACCGTCTTAGCGAGACCCGTCTCAAAAGTCTCCTGCGGCACCCAACCCAGCTCCTGGTGGATCTTGGTTGGATCAATGGCGTAGCGCTTGTCATGCCCAGGACGGTCGCGCACGAAGGTGATCAGGTTCCGGCGCAGTCCGATCCGCTCATCCGGTGCGATCTCGTCGAGGATCGTGCAGATCGCCTGGACCACCTCTAAATTTGTCTTCTCGCTGCGACCGCCCACATTGTAGCTCTCGCCCACCTTGCCTTCGAGGGCGATAAGAGCCAGCGCACGGGCATGATCCTCCACGTAAAGCCAATCCCGCACATTCGAGCCATCGCCATAGACCGGCAGGGGCTTGCCTTCCAGCGCGTTGAGGATGATCAGCGGGATCAGCTTTTCCGGGAAATGGTAGGGTCCGTAGTTGTTTGAGCAGTTGCTCACAACCGTTGGCAAGCCGAAGGTGTGGTGCCACGCGCGCACCAGATGATCTGAGGCCGCCTTGGAGGCGGAGTACGGCGAGCGCGGATCGTACGCGGTCTCTTCGGTGAAGTGGCTTTCGGGGCCCAGGGAGCCGAACACCTCATCGGTGGAAACATGGTGAAAACGGAAATCGTCCTTTTCCGCCCCCGATAGTGCTTGCCAGTAGGCGAGAGCTGCCTGCAGCAGGGTATAAGTGCCGACCACATTGGTTTGGATGAATTCGCCTGGTCCATCGATGGACCGATCCACATGGCTCTCGGCAGCCAGATGCATGATGATATTGGGGCAGTAGGAGGTGATCACCTCCCGCATCTTTGACGCTTCCAGAATATCAGCTTGGATGAACTCATAGCGCGGGCTGCCTGCGATCGACTGAAGGGAGTCCAGATTGCCGGCATAGGTTAGCTTGTCGAGGACGAGCACCTGGTGTTCCGTCTCGCCGATCAGGTGGCGGGCGACGGCGGAGCCAATGAAGCCGGCTCCGCCTGTGACGAGGATCCGCTTAGATGTCGATCGGAAAGGCATGATGGAAGCTCAAGAAGCCCTATAGAGGTGTTACGCAGGTGCCTTGACAGGCTCATAGTGGAAGGGCGACACAAAGCCCGCAAAGGCGGGCAGAACCCTGTCCTTCTCAGAGAGAACGACCGGGGTGAGAGGCCATTCGATGCCAAGAGCCGGATCGTTCCAGGCCAAGCCCGCGTCGCAAGCGGGAGCGTAGAAACCATCGACCTTGTATGCCACTTCTGTATGAGATTCCAGGGTGCAGTAGCCATGGGCGAAACCGCGCGGCACGAAGAGCTGCTCACCGCCTTCGGCCGTCAAGGTCTTGCCGACCCAGCGCCCATATGTCGGCGATCCCACGCGCAAATCCACAGCGACGTCGAAGATGCTTCCACGCAGAACGCGGATAAGCTTGGCCTGCGGCTCGGGGGGACTTTGAAAATGAAGCCCTCTTAGAGTGCCTTTCACCGCCGAAAACGCCTGATTATCCTGAACAAAGGTGATATTGCCGAGCGCCTCTGAGAAGGCTCGTGTGCTGTAGGTCTCCGAGAACCAGCCCCGCTCATCGCCAAAGCGCCGCGGCGTAATCAGCACCACCTCGGGGATCTCGGTTCGCTGAATCGTGAGGTGCGACACTTGAACTGCCCCATCTTTCAATGAACGCTCCGTCTCTCAGAGCAGATCAGATCATAAAGTTGTAGTCTTATATAAGATCAGTTTCTGTAGCTAAGAACCCGCCATCGTCATTCTCTTGCTGCGAACTAAAATCCGCTGCTCGCTCAAAGACATTGAAACGGGCTATGCCTCTGGAGGCGGTGCGCGGAGCACTAGCCTGCAAGCTGGCTGCGCTCCTCCAGCCTCGAATCTTGTATAAAGAGCTTTGTGACGGTCATGGTTTTCCGCGTTGAGCTTCGGCACACGGTCGGCGACATGTTGGCGGATGCAGACACCGCCCTCGACGATATCCGATGGGCTCTCGGTCAGAAGCGCCTCGCCATGGCGCAGCACTCTTCAGAGCGGGCGAAGAAGAGGTCATCGGTTCGAGGGGCTGTGGAGAAAATCGACCTGCTGGGCACGCGAAAGTGTCTAACCTCGACGGCAGGGCCGATCTGCGACAGGTTAAGTCATTGATTTTGTAGGAAGATATGGTGCCCAGGGGCGGAATCGAACCACCGACACTGCGATTTTCAGTCGCATGCTCTACCAACTGAGCTACCTGGGCATTTGATGCGCGGCTTGTGCCGTGCGCGTCGTGGGCGGTTGTATAGTCAGACCTTTGCCGCCTGTCCAGCCGCCTGAACGAGAAATTTTCATGAAAAAATTTTTGTCAGTCCTCGCGGTCGTCCTCGTCCTTGTCCTCGGGATCGTCCACGGCCGGAATGGCATAGCCGCCGGAGAGCCAGCGATTCAGGTCCACGTCGGCACAGCGCTTGGAGCAGAAGGGCTTGAATTCCAGGCTCGATGGCTTGCCGCAAATTGGGCACTTGCCGGACGAGACCAGGGGCTTGTTCTCGTTGGCGGGATCCATGCCTTTCCTCCTTTTAGGAATCAGGCGGCGTTGCGCCATGTGAAGCGCACGGGGAAGCCCTCTCCGTCGAGCAGCGCCACGGTCTCGTAGAGCGGCAGGCCCACGACGTTGGTGTAGGAACCCACGAGCTTCACCACGAAGGTGCCGGCCAAGCCCTGGATGGCATAGCCGCCCGCTTTGCCGCGCCATTCGCCCGAGGCGAGATAGCGCTCGAACTCCTCCCGCGAGAGACGCTTGAAACGCACGCGGGTTTCCACGAGTCGCTCACGGACCGAATCCTTCGGGGTGATGAGGCAGATGGAGGTATAGACCCGATGCGCCCGGCCGGAGAGAAGGCGCAGACATGCTGCCGCCTCGTCCAACACCTCGGCCTTGGGCAGGATGCGCCCGCCCGCGACCACCACCGTATCTGCGGAGAGAATATAGGCGTCCTTCAGGTCCTCCCGGTTGCGGGCGGTCTTGCGGGCGACCTCAGCTTTCGCACGGGAGAGGCGCTTGGCGAGGTCCTTGGGACCCTCGTTCTTCAAGGGCGCCTCGTCCACATCGGCGGGCAGAAGGGCATCGGGCTCGATGCCGCCCTGCTGCAGCAGGGCGAGCCTGCGGGGCGAGGCGGAAGCCAGAACGAGCTTCGGACGCCAGCTGCTATTCGACACCTCGGAAGAAGACGCCACTTTGATCTCCACGCTCCAGGGCGGCCCTCCACCCTTCACGATTATTGCTTGTTCTCAGGGCCTAAGGCTACGCCCGGTCACAACATGGCACCTGGCCTGAGTGAATCAAGCACCAGGGGGCGGCTCGACGCCTGAGGAGGCCGGCTGGACGTCCGCGCCACGCATGGCATCGTCCCGCTCGAGCTTCCGGTAGCGCATGACCCCGACGGGGATCGTCAGCAGGAAGAGAACCGTCATCAGGGCCAGCATCTCGAAGGGGAAGCTGATCAGCAGGCCGAAGGCTGCCACCGACAGCACGAAGATCGGGAGAACCCACTGGCGCGGCACGTATTTGCCCATCGTCTTTCCCGAATAGGTCGGGATGGTGGAGACCATGAGGAAGGCGATGCCGATCGTGTAGATCAGGACGACGGGAGCCACCGAGGAATTCTGGATCGGCGTACCGAGGAACGAGAGGTACAGCGGCAGCAGGGCGCATAGGGCGCCCATGGGGGCGGCCATGCCGACGAAGAAGTTCTTCTTCCACTCGGGCCGGTTGGGATCGTCGATCATGACGTTGAACCGGGCCAAGCGCAGGGCCGCTGCAATGGCGAGCACAATGGAGCCGATCCATCCGAGCGAGCGCAGTTCGTGCAGGACGAAGCTGTAGAGGATGAGCGCCGGGGTCACGCCGAAATTCAGGAAATCCGCCAGTGAATCGAGCTCCGCACCGAAGCGGGAGGTGCCCTTCAGAAGCCGCGCGATGCGTCCGTCCACTCCATCGAGGAAAGCCGCCACGATCACCGCCAGCACCGCCTGCTCATAGCGCCCCTCAAAGGCGAGCCGGATCGCCCAGAGGCCCAGGCACAAGGCGATAAGGGTGATGATGTTGGGGGCGATCATCCGGAACGGAACAGGCTTGAAGAGCCGCTTGCGCGGTTCGTTCGGGTCCGGGGCGAAGGGAGGAAAAAGGTCACTCATGGCGAAAACCTAGGAGGAGCCAGCCTGACCGGCAAGGAGAGCTGAGCAGTGTGCAGGTATGGGAGAAGCGCAAACTGCTGTGGACAGTTCCGTCCGAAGGCCTGCGGGAGCGGAAATCCGACCCCGCAGGCGAAATATCAGCCGACCCGATACTGGCGGGCAGGCTCGTTGGCGGTCAGGTCCGCCAGGACCGTCTCGCCGGCCACCGCCGTCTGGCCGAGGCCTACAAGGATTTGGGCGGAGAGCGGCACATAGATGTCAAGGCGCGAGCCGAAGCGGATGAGACCGAAGCGCTCGCCGGTGCTCAACGTATCGCCCACCTTCACGAAAGAGACGATGCGGCGCGCCACGAGGCCCGCAATCTGCACCACGCCTATGCGGGTGCCTGCCGTCTCGATAACGAGGGCGTTGCGCTCGTTGTCCTCGCTCGCCTTGTCGAGCTCGGCATTGAGGAAGAGGCCCGGCGTATAGAGAATCTGCTCGATCCGGCCCGTAACGGGCGAGCGGTTCACGTGGCAGTCGAACACGTTCATGAAGACCGAGATGCGGGTCATGGGCTCAGGCGGCAGGCTGAGTTCGGCCGGGGGAACGGCCGTGGTGATGAGGTTCACGCGCCCATCTGCCGGAGAGATGACGAGGCCCTCGCGCAGGGGAGTCACGCGAGGCGGATCGCGGAAGAAGTAGCAGACCCATACGGTGAGGATGGCGCCGATCCAGCCGAGCGGCGACCAGAGCCAGGCCAGGACGATGGTCGCGAACAGGGCGATCAGGATGAAGGGATAGCCCTCCTTGTGGATCGGGACGAAGATGCGGCGCATCGATTCCAGAATATCGGTCATTCTTTGAAGCCTTTATCGAGTTTGCGTGGGATGGCAGGCGCGGGCGCTTCCGTCAACCTGCCACGCTTTCCTCCCCACGCTCCTCTTCCTCGGCGCGCTTCAGAGTCTCGCGAGCCTGATCGGCCTCGCGCTGGCGGTTCCACATGGAGGCGTAGACGCCGCCCAGGGCCAGGAGGCTGGCGTGATTGCCCCGCTCCACCACCCGGCCATGGTCGAGAACGATGATCTCGTCGGCCCCGATCACGGTGGACAGGCGGTGGGCAATGACCAAGGTCGTGCGGCCACGGCTGACCCGGTCGAGGGCGTCCTGGATTTCCTTTTCCGTAAAGGTGTCGAGGGCCGAGGTGGCCTCGTCGAGAACAAGGATCGGCGGGCTTTTGAGGATTGTGCGGGCAATCGCCACGCGCTGCTTCTCGCCGCCCGAGAGCTTCAGGCCGCGCTCGCCCACCGGCGTGTCGTAGCCCTCCGGCAGGAAGCCAATGAAGCGGTCGATCTGGGCAAGGCGCGCCGCCTCCCTCACCTCCTCCGGGCTTGCATCCCAGCGGCCGTATTGGATGTTGTAGCCGATGGTGTCGTTGAAGAGCACCGTGTCCTGCGGGACCATCCCGATCACCCTGCGGAGCGAGGCCTGCTGCACGTCGGCGATGTTCTGGCCGTCGATGAGGATGCGCCCGCTCGTCGGCTCGTAGAAGCGGAACAGCAGGCGCGAGATGGTGGACTTGCCGGCACCCGAGGGACCGACGATGGCGACCGTATGGCCCGCCGGCACCTCGAAGCTCACGCCTTTGAGGATCGGACGCTCCGGAATGTAGGAAAAATGCACGTCCTCGAAGCGCACCACCGCCTGCTTGATTTCGAGCGGCTTCGCGCCCGGCTTGTCCTGGATCTCGGGGTTCTGCTCGATGATCCGGAACATGTCGTCGATATCGATGAGCGCCTGCTTGATCTCGCGATAGAGCATGCCCATGAAGTTCAGCGGAATATAGAGCTGAACCAGCATGGCGTTGACGAGCACGAAGCTGCCGACGGAGACGCGGCCCGCCATGATGTCCTGCGCCGCGAGCACCATGATGATTACCATGCCGATCGAGAAGATCACGGCTTGGCCTGCGTTGAGCACGGCGAGCGACGTATAGGTCTGCGTCGAGGCCCTTTCGTAGCGCTCCATGGAGCGGTCGTAGCGCGCGGTTTCCCGCTGCTCAGCGCCGAAATACTTCACCGTCTCGTAGTTCAGCAGAGAGTCGACAGCCTTCGTGTTGGCATCCGTATCGGAGTCGTTCATCTGCTTGCGGATCGAAATCCGCCACTGCGTCGCCTTGTAGGTATAGGCGAGATAGATCACCACCATCACGAAGACGACGAGCGAGTAGACCCAGTCGAATTCCCAGGCGAGCAGGCCCAGCACCAGCGCGAATTCGAAGATGGTGGGGATGAGCGTCAGCACAACGAGGCGAGACAGCTCCTCGATGCCTTCACGGCCACGCTCCAGCACGCGGGTGAGACCGCCGGTCTTGCGCTCGAGATGAAAGCGCAAGGACAAGCGGTGCATGTGCTCGAAAGCCTGAAGCGCGAGATTGCGCACCGCATGCATGGCGACTTTGGCGAAGAGGCCGTCGCGCACCTGGGTCAGCACCGCCATGAGAATGCGGGTGATGCCGTAGATGATTGTGAGCAGGATCGGCGATTTCCACAGCCAGGACCCTGCGGTGGCAGCGGCTTCGGTGGCCTGACTGCCGTTGCTGGTGACGGCCACGAGCGCGTCCGTCGCCCATTTGAAGGCGAACGGTGTGACCATGGTCACACCCTTGGCGACGAGCAGCAGGCCGAAGGCGATGAAGACGCGCCGCTGCAGATCGGGCCGCCCCTGCGGCCAGAGATAAGGCCAGAGCTTCGTCCAGGTCGCGGCCAAGCCGTTGGGCTTACGCACAGCGGCGCTCGTCAAAGGAACGGAAGTGGTGGGGGGCATGGCCAGAGAATCCGAATGAACTGTCGGACCCCGATATAAGGGATCGCAAACAGGAATTCACCCTGTCCCGACCTAGTTGGTCTTTTGCTCCTGATCGTGCTCCTGATCGGTCGGCAGCACGAAAACCTGGCCTGGATAGATGAGGTTGGGATTACGGATCTGATCCTTATTCGCCCCGTAGATCACAGTATAGCGATAGCCGGAGCCGTAGATCCGCTGGCTGATCCGCCAGAGATTGTCGCCCTTGGAGATGATGGCCGTGTTGATGTTGGGGATCACGACCGTGCCGGCCGCAGCGACCTGGGCATCGGTGGCAGGCTTTCCGCCGGGCTGTGCCTGAGCCGAAGCGTTGGAGGTAGCCGGAGGAATCGGAGCCTCAGATGCCGAGGCGACCTGAACCGGCACGGTGAAGCCCACTTCGGCCCGGGATTTCACCTGGCCTGAGACCGGGTCCACATCGTCGAGGCGGATCCGATATTCGCCGGGCTTTACGCCGGAGCCGATGGAGAAGGAGACCTTGCCGTCGCCTCCTGCCCCGCCGGGAGCAATGAGAGTTTCGTTGAGGTAAAGACGAACCGTCGCGCCCGGAGCCGACAGGCCAGAGACGAAAAGCTTTCCATTCTCGGTCTCGACGCTGACGATCTTGATCTCGGGTCGGGGCGTTGGCTGGGCCGGAACCGGGGTCTCGGGCGCAGCATTCGCCTGCTGCTGCGGCTGAGCAATGGGCTGGGCAGGCTCTACAATCTGCGCAGTCTGCGCCGGGTTCTCGGGTTCCTTCGGCGTGGTCTGCGCGACCTGCGGCTCGGGCGGCTCGGGATTCGAAAGGACAACCGTCGGCTGATCCGGCGTGGTCAGGGTGACGAGAGGCCGCTTCTGGGCCGCATCGATCACTACCGTCACGCTCTGGTGCGAACGCTGGCGAACCCCATCCGGCGCAATGGATTGCAGCACGATTTGATGGGAGCCCGGCGGCAAGGCCGGCGGCACAATGGCAAAGAGGCCCGAGGCATCCGCCACGGCGCGGGCATGGACCTGATCGCCCCTCAAGAGTTCGATGGTCGCCCCCGGAGCGGCCCGCCCGGCGATCACGCTTTCGCCGTTGGGTTCCACGCGCACGAGATCGAATGACGGAACGATGGGAGTCTCGGCAGGCTTCGTCTCAGCGGCTTTCGGCTCGGGAGCTTTCGCAGGCGCAGCAATCTCTGCCGCTGGCTTCTGCTGCTGCGCGGGCTGCTGGAGAGAGGCCTGAGGCGTTGTGGCGCTGCGAGACTGCTCAGGAGCACCGGGCCACGCCCAATAAAGCGCACCAACGAGAACCGCGACGACGCCGGCGGCTGCCGCCCCGATGATCGCGATGGTTCCTTTAAGCTCTGTCGCCTGCGCCATAACGCTTTTTCTCAACTCCGGCACTTTCATGCATTTAAGCCGTTTATCTTTCAAAAGGCTACGGCCATAAAGGGAATATAATGTTTTATGATTCAACGCGGGAGGCTCCCCGCCTCCCCGAAATGCCCATGTCAGATCAAAAACCTGTCAAATCCATCTGTGTGTATTGCGGCTCCGGTTTCGGAGACGATCCTGTCTTTACTGCGAATGCGGCGGCTTTGGGCCGTGCCATGGCCGAGCAGGGCATCAGCCTCGTCTATGGCGGTGGCAATGTGGGGCTCATGGGCACGGTCGCTCAGGCCGTTCTCGACCATGGCGGCTATGTCACCGGCATCATCCCGGACTTCCTGAAATCCCGCGAAAAGCTTCTCGACGAGGTGCAGGAAACCATCGTCGTTCCGGACATGCACACCCGCAAGCGGCTGATGTTCGAGAAGGCCGATGCCTTCGTGGCGCTTCCGGGCGGCATCGGAACGCTGGAAGAACTCGTGGAGCAGATGACCTGGGCGCAGCTCGGCCGTCACACGAAGCCGATCCTGATGCTCAGCACGAAGGGGTTCTGGAAGCCCCTGCTCACGCTTTTCGCCCATATGCGCGAACAGGGCTTCATTCGCCCCGGACTCGAACTCAGCTACCTCGTGGCTGAACAGGTCGAGGATGTGATTCCGATGATCGAGGCCGCTGCACGGCGCGTCGGCATTGTCGAGAACGCCGATCTGATCGAGACGAAGTTCTAAAAAACCTCCCCTCATCCTGCGCGGGAGAGCACGAGCCCGCCCAGGATGAGACCCGCCGCGACAATGCGCTGCCAGGAAATGGCCTGCACAGGCAGGCCGAAGGCTCCAATCGCATCGAGGACAAGAGCCGCAACCACCTGGCCGAAGATCAGAGCCGCCACAGTGCTCACCGCACCGAGCTGCGGCACGCCCCAGATCACGATCGCCACATAGAACGCGCCCAAGAATCCGCCGAGCCATGCCCACCAGGGCGCGGAGGCCATGGCGCTGCCGGAAGGCCATGCGCCGCGAAAGGCGCTGATGATGGCAAGAACCAGGAAGCCGATGCCGAAGGAGATGCAGGCGGCTAGCAGCGGATCGCCCAGCGCGCGGGCGAGGGCGGCATTGATAGGAGCCTGCGACGACAGAAAGACGCCGCCGATGAGAATGCCGGCGAGCGGCAGCAGGAGCGAAAGGTTCATGACTTGCCGGGACATACGCTTTAAAGCGTCGCCCCGCCCTTGAGTAGCTTGTAGATCATGGAATCGGTCAGTGCCTGGAACGAGGCATCGATGATGTTGGCCGAAACGCCGATGGTGGTCCAGCGCTCGCCGGTCGCATCGGTGAACTCTATGAGCACGCGCGTCACGGCATCCGAACCGCCCTGATAGATGCGCACCTTATAGTCCACCAGCTCCAGATCCTGGATCAGGTTCTGGTACTTGCCGAGATCCTTGCGAAGCGCGACATCGAGCGCATTCACCGGGCCGTTTCCTTCCGCAGCAGAGATGAGAATCTCATCACCCACGCGCACCTTCACGATGGCTTCCGACGCCGTGACGAGTTCGCCCATCGCGTTGTAGCGGCGCTCCACATTGACCGAGAAGCGCTCCACGTCGAAGAAGGCTGGCACTTCACCCAGCATGCGCTTGACGAGCACATAGAAGGAAGCATCGGCCCCTTCGAAGGCAAAGCCTTGTGCCTCTTTCCGCTTCACTTCGTCGAGCACGCGGGCGATGCGCGGATTGCCCTTCTCCAGATCGAAGCCGCAACGCTTCAGTTCGGCGAGAATGTTGGACTGCCCACCCTGGTCCGACACCAGAACTTTGCGCACGTTGCCGACCACTTCCGGCTCCACATGCTCGTAGGTGCGCGGGTCTTTCAGCACGGCGGAGGCGTGAATGCCCGCCTTGGTGGCGAACGCACTCGCGCCGACGAAGGGCGCATGGCGGTTGGGTTGACGGTTGAGGATTTCGTCCACCTGCCGCGAGACATGGGTAAGCCCGCCCAACGCCTCATCCGTCACGCCGAGTTCGAAGCGGGAGGCATAGCCGTCCTTCAGCTTCAGCGCGCCGATGAGCGTGATGAGATTGGCATTGCCGCAGCGCTCGCCCAGACCATTGAGCGTGCCCTGGATATGGCGTGCGCCCGCCTCGATCGCCGCCAGCGAATTGGCGACGGCGCAGCCGCAATCGTCATGGGCGTGAATACCAACATGTGCTCCTGGCACAACCTTGGTGACGGCCCTGACGATCTCCATCACCTCATGAGGTAGCGTGCCGCCATTGGTGTCGCAGAGCACGACCCAGCGTGCACCAGCCTCGTAAGCGGTCCTCGCGCAAGAGAGCGCATAATCGGGATTGGCCTTGTAGCCGTCGAAGAAGTGTTCGCAATCGACGATCACCTCGCGGCCCTTGGCGCGCGCAGCCTCGACGCTGTCGTGAATGCCGGCGAGGTTTTCCTCCAGCGTCGTCTCGAGCGCCACGTGCACGTGGTAATCCCAGGACTTGGCGACGAAGCAGATCGCATCAGCCTCAGCTTCGAGAAGCGCCGAGACGCCGGGATCGTTCGAGACCGAGCGCCCTGCCCGCTTCGTCATGCCGAAGGCCGTGAACTTGGCATTCTTCGTGCGTTTCTCGGAGAAAAAGGCGGTATCCAACGGGTTCGCTCCCGGATACCCGCCTTCCACGTAATCGATGCCGAGCTTGTCGAGGAGCGCGGCAATCGCCCGCTTGTCTTCAAGCGAGAAATCCACGCCCGTGGTCTGCGCGCCGTCGCGCAAGGTGGTGTCGAAGAGATAGACGCGCTCAACGCTCATGACGACATCTTCCTGTCCTCGTCGGGTGCGAGGCGCTTTTCCATGGTGGTGGTGCCGAGCCACTCGTCGCCGAGCGACAGAGTGTTGCGGCGCTGCGGCTGAAAGCCCTGCTTCTGGAAGAAGGGCTGCGCGTTGTCGCTGACCTCCGCCACGAGGCGCGCCGCACCGCGCGCGGTCGCGAGCTTCTCGACCGCATCATAGAGCATCGTGCCGATCCCCTGCCCTGCCATGGCGGGATGCACATGAAACAGCTCGATCAGCTCGTTGTCCTTGAGCGCAATGAAGCCGACGGCAGAGCCCTCGACCGTCGCCACGAGGGTGAGATCCTTCGCCAGTTTCTCGGCGAAGTCCTCCTCCTCGGATTGCATCACCCAGGCCTCCTGCTGGGCCTCGCTGTAATCCTCGCCCGTGAGCTCCTCGATGCTCGCCTGAAAGATCTCGACAAGCACCGGCACGTCGGTGGGAAGGAAGGGACGAAGTCCCGGTTTCGGCAATGACTGTCCCATCAGCGCGCAACCTCCCAGGTGGTGGTGCCATCCTTGTTGTCCTTCACGACAACGTTGAGCGCCGCGAGTTCGTCGCGAATGCGGTCTGACTCGGCCCAGTTCTTGGCCGCGCGGGCTTCCTTGCGGGCGGCGATCAGGCGCTCGACCACGGCAGGATCGACGGAGAGCGAAGCCTGCCTTCGCGCCTTCCACGCCTCGGCTCCTTCGAGGAGGAAGCCGAGCGCGCGCAGGTTCGCGCCGAGCTCTTCGTGAGCCCCCTCCCCATCGAGGGCATGAAGCTCCGCGAGCATCTTCGGCGTATTGAGATCGTCCGCCAAGGCCTCGACGATCTGCTCCGACAGTTGAGCCGATTGCCCATGGCCCGCCAGCTCGTACCAGCGGTCGAGGGTCTTCCGGCTTTCCTCCAGGCCCTTCTCCGTCCAGTCGATTGGTTGACGGTAATGGGTGCGCAGCATGTTGAAGCGCAGCACCTCGCCCGGCCATTGCTGAAGCAGATCGTGAATCGTGAAGAAGTTGCCGAGGGATTTCGACATCTTCTCGCCTTCCACCTGCAGGAAGCCGTTGTGCATCCAGACATTGGCCATGCGAGGAGTCTCGAAGGCGCAGCAGCTCTGTGCGATCTCGTTCTCGTGGTGCGGGAAGACGAGGTCGATGCCGCCGCCATGGATATCGAAGATCTCGCGCTCCGTCGGATCGCTGCAGGTCACCCTCGTTTCAAAGGCCTGGATCAGGTGCTTCCATGACATGGCCGAGCACTCGATGTGCCAGCCAGGGCGGCCCGGCGTCTTGATGCCGGCGGGCGACGGCCAGGCCGGGTCCTGAGGGCCGGAGGGCTTCCAGAGCACGAAATCCATGGGGTCGCGCTTGTAGGGAGCGACGTCCACCCGAGCACCGGAGAGCAACTCATCGAGGGAGCGTTTCGAGAGGGAGCCGTATTTCGGCAGGCCGGGCAGCTTCTGCATGCTGGCGACCGAAAAGAGCACATGCTCCTCTGCCACGTAAGCGGTACCCCGTTCGATCAGCCGCTCGATGATCATGCGCATCTCGTCGATGTGCTCGGTGGCTCTAGGTTCCATGAAGCTGGGCCGTTTGCCGGAGGCATTCACATCCTCCGGCATGAGGACGCCAAGTGCACGGATATCGGCGTGGAACTGCTCCTCCGTCTTCCGGGTCACCTCGCGGATGGCGTCGTTGTGGGGCAGGTCCGGGTAATCGCGGGCGGCGCGGGCGTTAATCTTGTCGTCCACATCCGTGATGTTGCGCACATACGTGACTGCTTCCGTACCGTAAACATGCCTGAGCAGACGGAAGAGAAGGTCGAAGACGATGATGGGGCGGGCGTTACCGATATGAGCGTAGTCGTAAACCGTGGGGCCGCAGACATACATGCGCACGTTCTTGGGGTCGATCGGGACGAACGCGTCCTTCGACCGGGTGAGCGTGTTGTAGAGCTTCAGCTGGGGCGCCATGAAACCAAATCCCTGTCAGGCCACAAGGCCGGAGGTTGGTTTCGATCTTGGAATGAGAACGAGACGGCTCCAGCCAGCGTGGTGCGCTAGCCGCAAATAATCCCGGAAATGAGGATCGTTGCCGTGTTCATGAATCAATCAATGCCCCGTCCGGCAACAGGCGTCAAGGTTCCCGTGCTGGAGAGCACAGTTCCTTTGCAGATATGCAAGAAACGGGTCTTTACCAAACCCGTTAGAGCTTTATTCACGGGCTTCCGTGACAATAAAGCTCGAATTCAATCAATGAGGTTTTCTATGCGCCGCGCATTTGCCGTGCTCGGGTTGGGCACAGCCATGTTCATTGGAGCCGCGTCCGTGACGCTGCTTCCCAACGGCACTCGGGCCTCATCGACCGAAGCGACCTTCCTGGTCCCCGCTGCCGATGGCTACGGCGTTGCGGAATGCCTCATCTCAAACCAGGCTTGTGGCCAAGTTGTGGCAGATACCTGGTGCGAGGCTCAAGGCTATACCCGTGCGATTTCCTTCCGCCAGGTCGAGGTCGAGGAGATGACGGGATCGGTTCAGAAGGTGTCGCTCACGGTTCCCGAGCATCGTCCGGTCTCGATCACCTGCTCGAACTGAGAACATACCGACAAACCGCCATGAGGCGCCGGCCTCAAGCCTGAGGTGAGGACGGCACGGGCTTCAATATGGCCCGAGCCGTTCTCAGAACAGCGCGAGTCACATCGGACATGACTTGACCAACGATCCGGCTCTCCTGCCAGAACAAGGGCACCTCCAGGTGGACCTGAGGGTTCAGGGCGACCAACTGCCCCGTCCGGAGATGCTCCCGTACCAAGGTCTCCGGATTCATCCCCCACCCCAATCCGGCAAGTGCTGCATCCACGAAGGCCTGCGATGAGGGCAGCCAGTGCAGGGGCGGCTGTATTTCCGCCCCGAAAACCTGTCGCAGCCACATGCTCTGCAACCGATCCTTCTGATTGAAGATCAGGCTCGGCGCATGGATCGCGCTCTCCTTGCCGAAGCCATCGGGAAACCAGCGCTCGATGAAACCCGGGCTTGCCGTCGCGATGTAGCGCAAGGCCCCCAGGGGGCGGCAATTGCAGCCCTGTATCGGCATGCCATGGGAGGTGACGGCCGCCATGACATCCCCGCGCCGCAGCCAATCAGCACTGTAATCCTGATCATCCAGCACGAGATCGAACAGGAATCCCTTCGTCTGCGCCATCGCCTGAACGAACCATGTAGCGAGACTATCCGCATTCACCGCGATGCGCAGAGTCATCGGCCGAGTTTCAGCCTGAAGCCCCGGCAAGGTTTGGCGCATGGAGCTTTCGAGCAGAGCAACCTGCTCCACGTGCTGACACAGGCGCTGTCCGACTTCGGTCGCCAAGCAGGGCTGGCCTCGGACGACAAGGACCGTTCCAACCCTTTCCTCCAGGAGCTTGATCCTCTGAGAGATGGCTGACGGAGTGACGTTCAGTTGTTGTGACGCCCGTTCAAAACTGCCGGTCCGGATCACTGCGGCAAGAGCAGAGAGGAGAGCATAATCCAGCATGGATAAGAATTTCTAATGTCGAAGCAGTTTCTTTAACTGCCCTAACCCTAGGCGTTGGCGTAGGGAAGGTCGACTCCAGGTTGGACAATCCACATGACCGCCCCTTTTCTTGCCGGCTTTATGCTTGGCCTCAGCCTTATCCTTCCCATTGGAGCTCAGAATGCGTTCGTGCTGCGTGTGGGATTGCGCGGCGAGCATGTTTGGGCCGTCTGTCTGGCTTGTGCCCTTTCGGATGCCGTCCTCATCCTCGTGGGCGTATCGGGCTTTTCCCGGATCAACACGCTGATCCCCTGGGCCGAAACCGCCCTGCTCTATTTCGGCGTTACCTTTCTTCTGGCCTATGGGGCACGGAGCTTCAGGGATGCGTTCCGGTCTGCGGCCTTGAGGCCGTCGGAGACGGCACCGGCCAGTCTCCGACGCGTGGTGCTCACATGCCTCGCGCTGACCTGGCTCAACCCGCATGTCTATCTCGACACGGTGGTGCTCATCGGATCGATCTCGACGCAGTTTGCGGAACACCTGGGATCATTTGCGGCCGGGGCCATGCTGGCCTCAGTCTCGTTCTTCTTCTCGCTCGGTTACGGCGCCCGTCTCCTCAAGCCGCTCTTCGCCCGTCCCATCACATGGCAAATCCTCGATGTTGCCATCGGGCTCATCATGTGGGTGACGGCGGCGCGGTTGCTGCTGAGCAAGGGCTCCGTCTAAAAGCGGGAGTTCCTATTTGTTCAACCAGTCGCCGCATTTCGGCGGAGCCTCTGTGCCCCAAGGCATCAGCGGTACGGTTGAGGTCGAGTTCTTGGGCGAACCCTCGATGGGCCGGTCCGAATAGACCATATAGACCAAGGTATTGCGCTTCACGTCGCAGCCGCGCACGATCTGCATCCGTTTGAAGATGAGGGAGCGGCGCTCGCTGAACACCACGTCGCCTTGGCCGAACCGCTGTTTGAACTTCACCGGGCCGACCTGACGGCAGGCGAGCGAGATGTCGGACACCTCTTCCGCCATGCCGAGGGTCCCGGAAATGCCGCCCCGTTCCGGCGTCGTATAATGACAGGCTACACCCTCCACGACCGGATCGTCGATGCCGTAGACGGCGAGCTTGTCGTCGGGCGTCAATGCCCGCCAGACGGTGGACTTCTTGAAGATCAGATCCGGCTCCTGGGCCGCAGCGCCGGTGGCTGCCCCCGCCAAGAGGGTCAAGGCCAGAGCGATTCGAGCAAGCATTCCCGTTGTCTCCTACTGTTACGCTGTCATGTGGGAATGCCGCCCGCCTTTGACGAGGGCTATTCGGCGTGATGGCTGCAGATGCAGATCTTGTTGCCGTCAAGATCGCGAAAGTAAGCCCCGTAGTAGTTGCAGTGATAGTGAGGCCGTAAACCGGGTCTGCCCTCGTCCGTCCCGCCCTGCTTCATCGCAAGCTCGTAGCAGGCATCGACCAGCGCACGCTTGGAGGCCAGAAGTGCGATCATGGATCCGTTACCCACGGAGGGCTCGGCCCTGTCGAAAGGCCGCACGACCAGGAACTGGGGACGCCCGCCCGGCAGGCCATAGCCCACCATGTCCTCGTCCGTGAACCTCACCTCGATGCCCAAGGGAGCCAGCACGGCGTCGTAGAAGACGCGCGCTCGCATCAGGTCATTTGCTCCGATGGTCGTATGAGAGTACATGCAGGATCTCGTCAGGGTCGGTTTTCGACGGGAAGGCTAGAGGCCTTCCCCCGGAGCGGGCAAGACGGTAATCACAATAGGGCCCCATTCCGGCGTCAGATGACCAGGTTCCTGGCCATGGCGCCGTATCGGACCCGATTCTGCGATCAGCTTGATGACAAAGACATTCTTTCTCCGCTCCCTCTTCGCCGTAACGGCCTTCCTGGCCGCCGGACAGGCAGCCCTCGCCCAGTCGCCTGAGTGCCAGCGCTTCCGCGCGGAACTGGCGAATCTCGAGCGCAGCGGCGGCGGAGCGCCGACTGGGCAGATGCAGGCCCAGCGGGCAGAGATCAGCCGTCTCGTGCGTTACTACAATTCCATCGGCTGCGAACGTGGTCCATTGGGCTTCTTTGCGGGCCCTGCCCCGCGCGAGTGCGGCCCCATCGCCGCACAGATTCGCCAGCTCGAGGCCGGCTATGCCCGCTTGGCCCAGCAGGCCGTCGATCCCGCCGATGTGGAGGCCCGCCGCCGCCAGCTTCAGGCTGCCGTGCAGCAGACCTGCTCCACCGAGCAGCCCCGCGGCTTCTTCGAATCGCTTTTTGGCCCTCCGCGTGGTCAGCAGCAGCAGGAGATCGCACCTGAAGGACAGCCGATCATCGCGGATGAAGGACCGCGTGCCCTCGGCGGCGGCCGCCTGATCTGCGTGAAGACCTGCGACGGCTCGTTCTTCCCGCTCACCACCCCGCCCGGCGGCCAGCAGAGCGCCGACGAGATGTGCCAGGCCCTCTGCCCCGGCACGGAAACGACAGCTTATGCGTATCCAGGTGGCGACAATGGCCTGTCACGCGCCGTCTCGCTCTCGAGCAACAAGGCCTACACATCGCTCGCCAACGCCTTCAAGTTCCGCAAGACCTTCGACGAGAGCTGCGCCTGCAAGAAGCCCAACGAGAGCTGGGCGGTTGTTCTGCGCAAGGCCGAGAGCATGCTGGAGCAGCGCAAGGGCGACGTGATCGTGACAGCCGAGAAGGCGGAGGAGATGTCACGTCCGAAGGCCGTGCAGGCCCGCAAGGCCGCCGACAAAAAGGCGGATGAGGAAGAGAAGGCCGCAGCTGAGAGTGCTGCCGCCGCTCCGACGGCGAGCAAGGAATCTGCCGGTATCGGTCCGCAATCGATCGAGACCACCCGCGTGGTCGGCGAGAACGAGGGCAACCAGCAGGAGGTTGTCTCCGGCAACGGCCAGAAGAAGACAGTGCGCGTGATCGCGCCGAACCTCATACCCGTGCCGAACCCGCAGAACTGATCCGATCTCACGGCATCACTCGACAGCGGGCCCTCTTCGGGGCCCGTTCTCGTTTGGGAGGGGGAATTCCGGGTAAGTCTCCGGCGTGCTATCAGGCACTCCATGAAACCGCTCGATCATACGCGCATGCCGGATGCTTCCGGCGCATCGGCCCCGATCATTTCTGTTTCCGGGCTCTCCAAGACCTACGCCTCGGGCTTCCAAGCCCTGCGCAAGGTCGATCTTGATATCCGCCGGGGCGAGATCTTCGCCCTGCTCGGCCCCAACGGCGCCGGCAAGACGACGCTCATCAGCATCATCTGCGGCATCGTCAATCCGAGCACGGGCACGGTCACGGCGGATGGGCACGACATCATTCGCGATTACCGTCCCGCGCGAACCAAGATCGGCCTCGTCCCGCAGGAACTCACCACCGACGCTTTCGAGAGCGTGTGGGCGACGGTGAATTTCAGCCGTGGCCTCTTCGGCAAGCCGGCCAATCCCGCCTATATCGAGAAGATCCTGAAGGACCTCTCCCTCTGGGAGAAGAAGGACACGAAGATCATGGCGCTCTCGGGCGGCATGAAGCGGCGCGTGATGATCGCCAAGGCGCTTTCGCACGAACCCAAGATCCTCTTCCTCGACGAACCGACGGCGGGCGTCGATGTGGAGCTGCGCCGGGACATGTGGAACATGGTGCGCGGTCTTCGCGAGAGCGGCGTCACCATCATTCTCACGACTCACTATATCGAAGAGGCCGAGGAGATGGCCGACCGGATCGGCGTGATCAACAAGGGCGAGATCATCCTGGTCGAGGACAAGCATGTGCTCATGCAAAAACTCGGGAAGAAGCAGCTGACCCTGCACCTGCAGAGCCCGCTCGCTATCCTTCCCGCCGATCTGCAATCCGACAACCTGCAGCTTTCGGCCGATGGCGCAGATCTCATCTATACCTTCGACACGCAGAGCGAGGAAACGGGCATCGCCACGCTGTTGCGCCGCCTCAACGAGCACGGAATCGATTTCAAGGATCTGCGCACCTCCGAGTCCTCGCTGGAGGACATTTTCGTCAGCCTGGTAAGGGGGCGCTCGTGAACGTTTACGGCATCAAGGCGATCTATTTCTTCGAGATGGCCCGCACCTGGCGCACGCTGATGCAGAGCATCGCCTCGCCGGTTCTCTCGACCTCGCTCTATTTCATCGTCTTCGGCTCGGCCATCGGCTCGCGCATGGCTCAAATCGATGGCGTGAGCTATGGCGCCTTCATCGTGCCTGGTCTCATCATGCTCTCGCTCCTGACCGAGAGCATCTCCAACGCGTCATTCGGAATCTACATGCCGAAATTCACCGGCACGATCTACGAGATTCTCTCGGCCCCCATTTCGGCTATCGAGACGGTGATCGGTTATGTGGGCGCGGCGGCCACGAAGTCGGTGATCATCGGCACCATCATTCTCGTCACCGCTCGCTTCTTCGTGGATTTCTCCATCGAACATCCCGTCTGGATGATTGCCTTCCTGGTCCTGACCTCCGTCACCTTCAGTCTCTTCGGCTTCATCATCGGCGTGTGGGCCGACAGCTTCCAGAAGCTGCAGGTGATCCCGCTGATGATCGTGACGCCGCTGGCCTTTCTCGGCGGCAGCTTCTATTCCATCAACATGCTGCCGCCCTTCTGGCAGAAGGTCGCTCTGTTCAACCCGGTGGTCTATCTGGTCAGCGGCTTCCGCTGGAGCTTCTACGGAGTCGCCGATGTTGATGTGGGCATCAGCCTCGGCATGACGCTCCTGTTCATGCTGGCCTGCCTCGCCGCCATCTGGTGGATCTTCCGGACGGGCTACAAGATCAAGGCTTAAGACTAAATCACATACTCAACCTCATCCTGAGGAGGATTGCGTGAGCAATCCGTCTCGAAGGAGGATCCAGTGATCACTGGATCCTCCTTCGAGACGCAGCCTGACGGCTGCTCCTCAGGATGAGGACAGTGTTTGGGATTTCTGTTCGTGAGCTTTACGCCGTCTGTCCCAACAGACGTGCCTTCGCGCGCTCGGGACCGATGAGCGGCAGGAGACTTCCAAGTTCCGGACCGTGATCGAGACTCGTGAGCGCAAGACGCAGCGGCATGAACAGCGCCTTGCCCTTCACACCGGTCTTCGTCTTCACGGCCTCGGTCCAGGATTTCCAGGTCGTGGTATCCCACGGCCCATCCGGCAGGACTTCAGCGGCCGCGTCGATGAAGGCGCGATCCTCGATGACGGGCGCCACCGGCCCACGCACGACCTTGGCCCATTCCGCGACATCGCGAACCTTCGTGAGATTGCCGCGCACGGCATTCCAGAAGGCTTCGCCGAGATCCGCATCGAGTTCGCTAAGACGCTCGCGCACGGTCTCGTAGGGCATCTCGTGGATAAGGCGCGCGTTGAGATGCTCCAACTCGCTCTCATCGAACTTCGCAGGCGCACGGGAGATGTGCGAGAAGTCGATGAGACTAGCGAGTTCGTTGAGATCGGCAACGGGACGCACGGCCTCGGCGGAACCGACAAGCACGGCGAGCGATGCCACCGCCTGCGGCTCCAGTCCTGCATCGCGCAGGCCCTTCACCGAGAGGTGGCCGAGGCGCTTTGAAAGCCCCTCGCCGCTCGCGGTGATCAGCAGGCTGTGATGCGCGAAGGTGGGAATGGCAGCGCCCAGCGCCTCGAAGATCTGGATCTGCACCGCCGTGTTGGTGACATGGTCTTCGCCACGGATCACATGGGTGATCTTGAGGTCGATGTCATCGACCACCGACGGCAGCGTGTAGAGATAGGTGCCATCCTCGCGCACCAGCACGGGATCGGAGAGCGAGCCGCAATCCACATGGCACTCGCCGCGCACGAGGTCGTTCCACGCCACGTTCGTGTGGTCGAGGCGGAAGCGCCAATGAGCTTTCCGTCCTTCGCTTTCGAGCTTCGCGCGTTCCTCGTCCGTGAGCTTCAACGCGGCACGGTCATAGATCGGCGGCAGGCCGCGGGCAAGCTGACGCTTGCGGCGAAACTCCAACTCCTCCGGCGTCTCATAAGCCGGATAGAGACGGCCGACATCCTTCAGCTGCTCTGCCGCTGCGTCATAGAGATCGAAACGCTGCGACTGGTGCACCGTGACATCCGGCGGGATGCCGAGCCATTTGAGATCGGCCTCAATCGAATCCGCGTATTCCTGCTTCGAGCGCACGAGGTCCGTATCGTCGAAGCGCAGAATGAAGGTGCCCCCTTCCCGACGCGCGAAGAGCGCGTTGAGCAGGGCCACGCGGGTGTTGCCGATATGGATATGCCCGGTCGGAGACGGGGCGAAACGAACGATGGGCTTGGACATAGAAAACCCTATGGCGAAGGGAGCCGGGCGGCGCAAGGGGCTGCCGCCAATGAGAGATCAAACATCGAGCGAGCCCATGCGCGGTTTGCCGATGGCGCGCTCCAGGGCTTCGTCCTTCTGATGGGCGTCGAGGCCTTGATCGCGGAAGCGGTTCACGATGGGATAGCGGCGGTCGCGGCCGAAATTCTTGCGGGTGACCTTCACGCCTGGCGCCGATTGTCGGCGCTTGTATTCGGCGATGTAAAGCAGGCGTTCGATCTTCTTCACCACCTCGAGCTCATAGCCTTTGGCGACGATATCGGAGACGCGAAGCTCCTCCTCGACGAGGCCGCGCAGGATCGCATCGAGATCCTCATAGGGCGGCAGCGAATCCTGATCCTTCTGGTTTTCGCGCAGCTCCGCAGAAGGAGCCTTGGTGAGGATGTTTTCAGGAATCACGATCCCGTCCGGACCGAGAGCCCCCTTCGGCTTCCAGCGATTGCGGAGCGCGGACAGGCGGTAGACCTCCATCTTGTAAAGGTCCTTGATCGGATTGAAACCGCCGTTCATGTCGCCATAGATCGTGGCATAACCGACCGACATTTCGGACTTGTTGCCCGTGGTCACCACCATGGCGCCGAACTTGTTCGAGATCGCCATGAGAATGGTGCCGCGCGCGCGGCTCTGGAGGTTCTCTTCCGTGATGTCGCGCTCCCTGCCCCGGAACAGAGGCTGAAGCGCAGCCTCGAAGCCCTCCACGGGATCGGCAATGGGCAGGATGTCGTAGCGAACGCCCAAGGCTTCCGCGCAGGCCTGCGCATCGCGCAAGGATTCACCGGAGGTATAGCGATAGGGCAACATCACGCAATGAACACGGTCCGCACCCAGCGCATCGACGGCCATTGCGGCGCAGATCGCGGAATCGATTCCACCGGAAAGCCCGAGCACCACGCCGGGGAAGCGGTTCTTCTCCACGTAATCGCGAAGGCCGAGGACGCAGGCGGCATAGTCAGCCTCTTCGCCCTCCTCCACGGTCGTCATGGGAGCCTCGCGGCACACCCAGCCGTCCTCGCCCTTCTCCCAGGCAGTGAGCGCAATCACCTCCTCGTAAGCGGGCATCTGGCAGGCCAGCGAGCAATCGGCGTTCAGCACGAAGGAGGCGCCGTCGAACACGAGCTCGTCCTGACCGCCGACCTGATTGAGATAGATGAGCGGCAAGCCGCTTTCCGTCACACGCGCGGCAGCGATGTTGAAGCGTTCCTCCGTCTTGCCCCGCCAATAGGGCGAGCCGTTGGGAACGAGGAGCATTTCGGCTCCCGTCTCGGCAAGGCATTCGACCACATCGCCGGTCCAGATGTCCTCGCAGATCGGAATCCCCAAGCGAATGCCGCGGAAATTGACCGGACCCGGCAAGGGACCGGCATCGAAATTCCGCTTCTCGTCGAAAACGCCGTAATTGGGCAGATCGACCTTGAAGCGCACCGAGATCGCGCCGCGATCGAGAAGCGCATAGGCGTTGTAGAGTTCGCCCTTCTCGCGCCACGGCAGGCCGATGAGCATGCCGGGCCCGCCATCGGCCGTCTCGCGGGCGAGATGCTCCAGTGCGGCGCGGCAGGTATCCTGGAAGGCAGGCTTGAGCACGAGATCCTCGGCAGGATAGCCCACGAGGAACTGCTCGGCGAACATCACGAGATCGGCGCCCATCCGGGCCGCTTCGGCACGGGCGAGGCGTGCCTTTTGCTCGTTGCCGGCCACATCGCCGACAATGGGGTTGAGCTGCGCGAGAGCGATCTTGAGCGTGTTCTGAGCCATGGCACCTGCAGAATTAGCGCGCTGCCGGATGCGCAGCAATGCAAAGTCTAAGCTATCCCATGAACTTAACGCCAAGAGGCCCGCCTCGATCCGCCAGTGAGCCAATTGCGGGCCGTGACCGCCGCAGCATTCTTCGGAACCCAATACAGCTCAGGTCGTTGTTCCCACACGATTTTGACAATGGAGACAACAATGTTGAAAGGCGGCTTGCTTTGGCTGATCGGTATTCCTCTGCCGATCATCCTTATTCTCTACTTCATGGGCTGGCTGAGTTAAGTCCACGATTGTTCAAAGCCGATCCAAGAAAGTAAAAGGGGCGCCGAAAGCGCCCCTTTTCTTTTATTTCACTCAGCCGCCAGGGCGGCGGGCCTTTCCCTTGACTGGCGCTCGCGCTTGATCAGTTCCGAGGTCAGGAACGCGATTTCCAGCGCCTGCTCCGCGTTGAGGCGCGGGTCGCAATAGGTGTGATAGCGGTCTGAGAGGTCCGCATCGGTGAGCGCGCGGGCGCCGCCGGTGCATTCCGTCACGTTCTTGCCGGTCATCTCCAGATGGATGCCGCCCGCATGTGTCCCTTCCGCCTGATGGATGGCGAAGAAGTCCCTCACCTCGCCCATGACCCGCTCGAAGGGGCGCGTCTTGTAGCCCGAAGCAGCCTTGATCGTGTTGCCGTGCATCGGATCGCAGGACCACACCACCGTGCGGCCTTCCTTCTGCACCGCTCTGATCAGGCCCGGCAGATGATCGGCCACCTTGTCGGCTCCGAACCGGCAGATCAGGGTGAGACGGCCAGCCTCGTCATCAGGATTCAAGGCATCGATGAGCTTGAGGAGCCCATCCGCCGTGAGGGACGGGCCGCACTTGAGGCCGATCGGGTTCTTGATGCCGCGCATGTATTCCACATGGGCATGGTCGATCTGGCGCGTGCGGTCGCCGATCCAGACCATGTGGCCGGAGGTGGCATACCAGTCGCCGGTAGTGGAATCCACGCGGGTCAGGGCCTCCTCGTAGCCGAGCAGCAGGGCCTCGTGACTGGTGTAGAAATCCGTCGAGCGCATCTCGGGATGCGTTTCGGGATCGATGCCGATCGCCCGCATGAAGTTGAGGCTCTCGGTGATGCGCTCGGCCAGCTCGCTGTAACGCGAGGATTGCGGCGAATCCTTCACGAAGCCGAGCATCCAGCGATGCGCGTTCTCGAGATTCGCATAACCGCCCGTCGCGAAGGCGCGGATCAGGTTGAGCGTCGCGGCCGACTGGCGGTAAGCCATGAGCTGGCGGCGCGGATCGGGCGTGCGGGCCTCAGGCGTGAAGGCGATGTCGCTGATGATGTCGCCGCGGTAGCTCGGCAGCTCGATGCCGTCGATGGTCTCGGTCGCGGAGGAGCGCGGCTTGGCGAACTGGCCGGCCACGCGGCCGATCTTCACCACCGGCGAGCCGCCCGCATAGGTGAGCACCACGGCCATCTGCAGGAACAGGCGGAAGAAATCGCGAATGTTATCGGCGGAGTGTTCGGCGAAGCTCTCGGCGCAGTCGCCGCCCTGGAGGAGGAAAGCCTCGCCCTTGGCCACTTTCGCCAGCTCACGCTTCAGCTTTCTGGCCTCGCCCGCAAAAACGAGCGGAGGAAAGCCTGAAAGCTGCTGCTCCACGCCTTCAAGCGCCTCCGGGTCCGGATAGGCCGGAACCTGCTGGATCGGCTTGTGTCTCCAGCTATCGGGCGTCCACCGCTCAGTCATGACACTTACCCCCGTGTCTTTTGTATCCTCTCGTTCACCGCAACAAGCGGCACGAAAAGGCACCTATACACGACACAAATAAAAAGGCGAGTGCCGAAAAGACGCGTCTTTCGAGGCTCTGTTCATCCCACCGCCACCGGCTTCTTGACCATCACGGGCGTGCGCATTGTCACCAGCTCCTCCGCAGCGGTCGGATGGACGGCGACGGTGCGGTCGAAATCAGCCTTGGTGGCCCCCATGGTCACGGCGATACCAGCAAGCTGAATCATCTCGCCCGCGTCATGTCCCATGATATGGACGCCCACGACCCTGTCGGTGGCTTTGTCGACGATGAGCTTCATGAGCACCCGTTCGGAGCCGCCCGACAGGGTAGCCTTCATGGGTCGGAAAGCCGTCCTGTAGACGTCGATGTCCCCATAGATCTCCCGAGCCGCCGCCTCGCCACAGCCGATGACGCCGATCTCTGGAGTCGAGAAGACAGCCGTGGGGATCAGGCCGTGGTCGACGATCGTGGGTTTTCCGCCAAACACAGTGTCGGCAAAGGCGTGTCCCTCGCGGATGGCGATGGGCGTGAGATTGGCCCTGTTGGTCACGTCGCCGACCGCATAGATCGAAGGGATAAGCGTCTGGGAATAGGCGTCGACCGGGATCGCCCCCACTTCGTCGACTGTGATGCCCGCCTTCTCAAGGCCGAGCCCCTGCGTATTCGGCCGTCGGCCTGTCGCAACAAGCACCTGATCGACTGTCATCACGGAGCCGTTGGACAGGGTCACGGCAATACCGTCTGCAGTCTTGTCCAGACGCGTCAGGGTTTTCTTGAGAGCGAGATTGATCCCGCGCTGAGCATAGGCCTCACCCAGGGCATCGCGCACGTCCTCGTCGAAACCGCGCAGGAGCTTGTCTCCCCGGTGAACCAGGGTCACCTCGCTCCCGAGCCCTGCAAAGACGCCGGCGAATTCCACGGCGATATAGCCGCCGCCAACAACCATGATGCGCCTTGGCTGAGTCTCCAGGTGGAAGACCTCGTTCGAGGTGATGCCGAGTTCGCCGCCTGGAATGACGGGCTCCATGGTCGGATGAGCGCCGACCGCTACGAGGATGTAGCGAGCACGGACACGAACGCCGGTCTTGAGAATATGGACCGTATGCGCATCCTCGATCACAGCACGGCTGTTGACGATCTCGACTCCGGCCTTTTCGAGATTGGCCCGGTAGATCCCCTCTAGCCTGCCGATCTCCTTGTCCTTGTTGCGGATGAGGGTCGACCAGTCGAAGCTCGTCTCGCCGACAGTCCAGCCGAACCCGGCCGCATCGTGGAACTCGTCGGCGAAACGGCTGGCATAGACCATGAGCTTCTTGGGCACACAGCCACGAATGACGCAGGTTCCACCGACCCGGTACTCTTCTGCAATCATCACCTTCGCGCCGTAGTTCGCGGCGATGCGAGCGGCGCGGACACCGCCGGACCCCGCTCCGATGACGAAAAGGTCTACATCGAACTGGATCATGACTCGGTCTCCGTTTGGAATCGGCTGGCAGCTTGCATCCATATAATGGCCGCGCCAAGCGATGCTGCCCACCATCCCTGCCAAGCGCCATGACCAACGAGAGCCACGGGGCCTGCCCCGGCTATCAGCGCCATGGAAGCGCATCTGGTCAGATGGGGTAACTGCCAAACCATCCGCAGGGTGAGAAAGACAATCAATACAGCAATAGCGGCCCCGATCGCACCAAGCTCCACCCAGATCTGCAGCGCCGCATTGTGAGGGTGTCCGATATTCAGCATCCTCTGATGCTCAACCGGCACTTTCTTTGCAATAGTGGTTTGCGCCATGCGCGGGCTTGTGGCGAAGCCGGAGCCCAGAATGGGCTTCTCCCTCACCACGAAGCCGAAGCTCTGCCAGAGTTCAACTCTCTCCTTCGAATGGCCGCTGGCCATTTTCTCGTGCATGGCGGGGGTGATCAGCCGAGCTGCAATGGGACCGATGAGAGGAGAAGCGCAGAAGGCCACCAGGAAGGCGAAGGCCGCCAGGCCAAAAGTCACGCGTGGGACAAACCAAGCCATGGGAAAGGTGAGGCAGGCGATGGCCAGCCCCAGAACGGCGGCATCGCTCTCAGACTGTATCACAACGGCCGTGAGGAACAGCAGCAGAGCCAAGCTCCAGACCGCTCCTCTCCGCTGATCGCCGAGGAGCCAAGCTGTCAGAGGCATGGCCAGCATGAGCAGCGTCAACACAGGGCGATTGAAAATAAAGGGATCGGCCCGCATGCGGATGGCCCTGCGCAGAGCCAAGCCCGTTCTAAGCTCCATCACAATGATAATGCCAGACAGCACGAAGGCGCCGGCCAGGAGCCAAAACATCTGCCGCGTCAGATGCTTGGGCAAGGTCAGAGCCAGGATCAGGGCAGCTGCGATCGGCAGCCAGACCTCTCCCAGGGAGAAAAGGGAGACGGACTTGAACTCGCTCCAGCCGATAGACAGGAGGCTCCAGCCAAAAAACGCAAGCACGGCGAGCCCGAGAGGCGAGGTCAATGCCGCTGAAAGGCTCCGCAGGAAAGGACGAAACCCTCCCTCAAGACACATCGCCACCAAGCACAGGGCGGCACTCAGGACCACATACAGAGGACTGGAGCGGTGTGCGATTGTCATTCCTAAGGGCGTGATAGCCAAGCTCACCATTGCGGCACGCCAGAAGCCTTCGGCAGCGCGAAGCCGAGAGCTGGTTATAGGGACGTCCATGAAAGCCATAAGAAAGCGTGCTCTTTGTTAGATTCTTACGTCAGGCTCTTACGACAAGGTTCAACAGCGATAAAGGACCCAGACGCTTGCCCCTCAAGAAAAGCGCCATTACGGTCGGCGGCACCACGCTCGGACGTGACGTTAAGTCCCATGGAGGAAACAGAATGAGCCAACTTCGAAAGAGCCTTTGGCGCGGCGCCTTGGCTGCGGCTGCCGTTGCAGGATTCGTGACATCGGCTGCGGCCCAGATGGAGCTGAAGATCATGGCCCCGGCTGCGCCCGGCGGCGGCTGGGACCAGACTGCACGCTCCATGCAGCAGGCACTCACCCAATCCGGCATCGCCAAGAGCGTGCAGGTCACCAACGTTCCCGGCGCCGGCGGCTCCATCGGTATCGCCCAGCTGGTGAACAACTCCAAAGGCGATGGCAACCAGCTCATGGTGATGGGCTACGTGATGGTGGGCGCGCTGCTCACCAACAAGTCGCCGGTGACGCTCGACCAGACGACGCCCATCGCCCGCCTGACGGCGGAATACGAGGCGATCGTCGTTCCGGCCGATTCCCCGATCAAGTCCGTCAAGGACTTGGCTGCGGCCATCAAGGCAGATCCGGCCAAGGTCACCTGGGCCGGCGGCTCGGCCGGCGGCGTCGACCACATTGCTGCGGCGCTCTTCGCTAAGGCGGCCGGCGCCGACCCGACCAAGATCAACTACATCCCCTTCTCCGGCGGCGGCGAGGCTCTGGCGGCCATCCTCGGCGGCAAGGTGACGGCCGGCATTTCCGGCTACGGCGAGTTCGAAAGCCAGATCAAGGCGGGCAAGCTGCGCCTCATTGGCCTGACGACCCCGACCAACAAGGGCACCGCTGACCTTCCCTCCATCAAGGCTCAGGGCATCGACCTCGAGATCGCCAACTGGCGCGCCGTCGTGGCTCCTCCCGGCATCTCCGCCGACCAGAAGAAGGCTCTGACGGAGGCCATGGACAAGATGGCCAAGTCCAAGGAGTGGCAGGAGATCCTCAAGGCCAAGGGCTGGGAAGATGCCTATCTGTCGGGCGATGCCTTCGCCAAGCTCCTGACCGAGGAAGTCGTCCGCACGAAGGAAGTGCTGACTGCGGTGGGACTGGTGAAGTCGTAATTTTCGCGATAATGCCCGTTGAAGCGCCGCGTTCTCAGAGCGCGGCGCTTTTTTAGGATATTCATTATGTCATCTCAGCATCGACGCATCGACGTAGCGGGCTTCGTCATTGCCCTTCTTCTCCTTGCCTTGGCCGGCATGGTCTGGTGGGACATGACCAAGCTGCAGCTTTTGTCTCCTTATGACGTTGGCCCGAAGGCCATGCCCGTCATCGTCTCCATCGGCCTGGCTCTCCTGGCTATCGGCAACGGCATCGGAGCCCTCCGCGGCGACCTCCCCGCGCGTGATAGCCTCGATTGGAAGCCCATCATCCTGATCCTCGGCGGCCTCGCCTGCATGATCACCCTCATCGCCATCGGCGGCGGCTTCATGATCGGCACAGCCATTCTCTTCGCGACCACATCGGCGGCCTTCGGGCGCCGGGCCTTCCTGGTGGACCTCCTGATCGGAGCGGTCATTGCCGTCTTCATCTATCTGCTCTTCGCGAAGCTCCTGACCCTGTCCCTGCCGGCAGGGCCGCTCGAACACCTGCTCTGAGGCCCCCATGGAAGCCTTTGTCTCCCTCGCCCACGGCCTGGCTGTAGCTATCCAGCCGATGAACCTGCTGTTCGCGCTCGTCGGCGTCCTTCTCGGCACCGCCGTCGGCGTTCTGCCGGGCATCGGCCCGGCGCTCACCGTGGCACTGCTCCTGCCGATCACCTTCAAGCTCGATCCGGGGGGCTCCATCATCATGTTCGCCGGCATCTATTACGGCGGCATGTATGGTGGCTCGACCACCGCGATCCTCATCAATACCCCGGGCGAAAGCGCCTCGATGGCCACCGCCCTCGAAGGCAACCTGATGGCGAAGGCCGGACGCGGCGGGCCCGCGCTCGCCACCTCCGCCATCGGCTCCTTCGTGGCAGGCACCTTCGCGACCCTGGGACTGGCGCTGCTCGCGCCCTACCTCGTCGACATCGCCGTCAGCTTCGGCCCCGAGGACTACTTCGCCCTCATGTGCGTGGCCTTCGTCACCGTCTCGGCGACCTTCGGGGATTCCCCGGTCCGCGGCCTCACGAGCCTGTTCATCGGCCTGCTCCTCGGCCTCGTCGGCATCGACATCCTGTCCGGCCAGTCACGCCTGAGCTTCGGTGTGCCGGAACTCTACGACAACATCGAAGTGACGACCCTGGCGGTCGGCCTCTTCGCCGTGGGCGAAGCCCTCTATGTTGCCTCGCGCCGTCATGTGCATGAGGAAAAGCTCGAAGCCGTGCGCGGCTCCCTCTGGATGACCAAGGAGGATTGGAAGCGCTCCTGGAAGCCCTGGCTCCGCGGGACGCTCTATGGCTTCCCCATCGGCGCGCTCCCTGCGGGCGGCGCCGAAATCCCGACCTTCCTTTCCTATGCGACGGAGAAGAAGCTCACCAAGCATCCGGAGGATTTCGGCAAGGGCGCGATCGAGGGTGTGGCTGGTCCCGAGGCAGCCAACAACGCCTCGGCGGCGGGCACCCTGGTGCCGCTCCTGACGCTCGGCCTGCCGACCTCCGCCACGGCGGCGATGATGCTGGCAGGCTTCCAGCAATACGGCCTCAATCCGGGCCCTTTGCTCTTCGCCGAGAAGCCGGACCTCGTCTGGGGTCTGATCGCGAGCCTGTTCATCGCCAACGCCATGCTGCTGGTGCTGAACCTGCCGCTGGTCGGCGTATGGGTTCGCCTCCTGGCAATTCCGCAGCCCTGGCTCTATGCGGGCATCCTGGTCTTCGCTACCATGGGTACGATCGCCGCCAATCCGTCGCCGGTGGAACTCATCATGCTGACGGTATTCGGCGTGCTCGGCTTCCTGATGCGGCGCTTCGACTTCCCGATTGCGCCAGTGGTAGTGGGCCTCATTCTGGGTCCCGTGGCGGAGAGTCAGCTGCGGCGCGCCCTGTCGATCAGCCTCGGTGATCCCATGGTGCTTCTGCAAAGTCCGATTTCGGCGACATTGCTCGGAATCGCGCTGATCGCCCTCGTCCTCCCCTTCATGCTGAAGGGCCTGGGGCGCTTCAAGGCCGTCGAGGATTAAGAGCCCAAAGCAACCAATGAAAAAGGCCCGGGAGACCGGGCCTTTTTCATATCTGCCGCTCTTGGCCGATCTTAGTTCAGCGCATGACCGCGCTTGCCCATCTCCTCGCGGGCGCGGCTCAGGATGAATTCCGAGGTCTTCTGGGTCCAGATGGCCATGTCGCGGACGATGGCATCGAGGACACCCGGCTGGATCTGAACCCACTTCTGCCCTACCGCCGACTTGTAGAAGGTGGCGACTTCCTTCAGCTCGGCCTCGTTCATGCCCGCAGCGAGAATCTTCGCCGTGGCGTCGATCATCTCCTGCTTCTTCTGCTCGACTTCAGGGCGAATGAGAGCAACCACCTGATCCAGATCCTGGCGGATCTCGGGGCGGGTCACGTTCATCTGCTGAAGCTGCTTGAGAAGCGGATCGGTCATGGCATCGAAAGCGCCCGTCAGACCGGAGCTGACGGCAACCTCGCGGGCAGCGGCCAGATGGGTAGCGCTCGGCTGGGCCTGCTGCGCAAAGACGGGGCTTGCCAGCATGAACAGCGCAACCGAAGTCGTGGCCAGGCGTGAGGCGGAACGGATCATAGAAGGGACTCCAATCGTAAGGCTGATGGTCAGAGCTGACCGAGTTCGACGAGCCCCTCCCCGGTCGCGAGAATCGCGCCGGTAGCGAGGCCAAGAAAGAGACCGTGCTCGACGACGCCTGGGATGTTGTTGAGCGTCGAGGCGAGAACATTGGGTTTGTCGATGCGACCGAGATGGGCATCGAGGATGAAGTGACCTCCATCGGTGACGTAAGGAGCCCCATCGGCGGCGCGGCGAAGGCGCAGCTCACCGGTCATGCTGAGGCTTTCCAGCAGCTTGGCGATAGCCCGCTCCGTCGCCGTGAGGCCGAAGGGTACGACCTCGATAGGCAGTGGAAACTTGCCGAGTTTCGCGACGCGCTTGGAGCCGTCCGCGATTACGACCATGCGCCGGCTGGCGGAAGCAACGATCTTCTCGCGCAGCAGCGCGCCGCCGCCACCCTTGACGAGGCGCAGGTCGTCATCGAGCTCGTCGGCGCCGTCGACCGTCAGGTCGAGTTCCGGCATCTCGTCGAGGGTCGCGAGGGGAATGCCTTCGCGCTGCGCCTGCTCGCGGGTCGCCTCGGACGTCGGCACGCCGACGACCTTCAGGCCGCCACGCACGCGCTCGCCGATGGCCGCCACGAAATGCGCCGCCGTCGAGCCGGTGCCGAGGCCGAGCCTCATGCCGTTAGTGACGAGTTGGGCCGCTCTTTCGGCTGCTGCACGCTTGAGATTGTCGCTCACTGAGGACCTCTAACAATGTCGCCCCGCTTGAGAAGAGGGCTACGGCCCGCGTCTAGCATGCGAGGATGTTGAAAAGAAAGATGGTTTCATATCTGGCAGAGCACAAAGGCCCGGCGGGTAGGCTTAAGGACGCTGGGGAGAGGCTCCCGAACCCGAGCTGACGCTCGGTGTCGCAGCGGAAGGCGCCAGTGTGGACGCGGCCGAAGATGGCCTCGCCTGCGGCGTACATACCACCCGCTCGTCGAAAACGTAGCAGATGCTCATCTCGCCGGTTCGGTAATTGACCCGGAAGACGCCGCCTTCACGCTCGTGGCGGGACGCGACAAGCCCGTATTCACCAGGCTGCTGGGCCCCTGCCCCCTCGCCCGGGCTGAAGCAGAGGGTGACGCCGATAGTGCCCTCCTGGAGTCCATACTGGCACGAACTGACCTCGCCAGTGACCCGGTCGATCCGGTAGATCCGGTTCAGGTCTGTCTGCGGCGCGGGCACGAAATCATAAGAGGCCGCCAGGGCCGAACCCGGCAGGCTTATCATTGCCAGGGCCATCGACAGAAACGCCGTGCAACCAAAAAGCCGCATTCATCACTCCATAACGGTAAGAACGAATCAACCTTGGGCACCATATCATTCCCATCAACTGATTCCCTTGCTTTGAGCAGGTAACCGAGCTTCATGGTCATTCATACCCCGCAAATCGCCCCGCCCATCGCCGTCTTCGATCTCGACGGCACTCTGGCCGATACGGCCGGCGATCTCGTGGGCACGCTGAACGTCATTCTCGCGCAGGAAGGCCTCGCGCCGCTGCCCGTCGCAAAGGCGCGCGACATGATCGGCGCGGGTGCCCGGGCACTGATCGAGCGCGGGTTCGAGGCTGCGGGCAAGGAGCTCACGCCATCTCACCTCGATACGCTTTTCATGCAGTTCATGGTGCATTACGGCGAAAATATCCGTGTCAGGACCGAGCTTTTCCCCGGTGTCACGGCAGCTCTCGACCGGCTCGAGGCGGCAGGCTTCATCCTGGCCGTGTGTACCAACAAGGTCGAAGAGCATTCGATCAAGCTGCTCGACGAGCTTGGGATCGGCCATCGCTTCGCGGCCAATTGCGGTCGCGACACGTTCCCTTACTTCAAGCCCGATCCCCGGCACCTGACCCTGACCATCGAGCGGGCGGGCGGCGATCCATCGCGAGCGATCATGGTGGGGGATTCGCGCACCGATATCGTAACGGCCCAGAACGCAGGCATTCCGGTCGTGGCCGTACCCTTCGGCTATACGGACGTTCCGGTGCAGGACCTCAAGCCGGATATCGTGATCGATCATTTCGACGAGCTGTTTTCCGCCGTCGAGGCGCTGATGAAGCCCCTGGCAGCCTGACGCGCAGCTTCGCACGCGCTTGCCGTGGCGAGCGCGATGATCCGGATGTCAGTTATCAGGAAGAAAATGGTGGGCGCGACAGGGATTGAACCTGTGACCCTTCGCGTGTGAAGCGAATGCTCTCCCGCTGAGCTACGCGCCCTGACCAGGGCCTTCTAATGGCGACGAAGGCCCGGCGTCAAGCCACTGATTTGGGAACCTCGTGAAGATTTTTCAAATTCGGATTATGGCCGCGCGACATTAACGCCTCGGTTACAAAGTGACGAAAGAAGGCGCGGTCGGGCCAGGAATCGCTAAGCACTCCCGTAGCGGGCCTCGGAAGACCGATGCCAGCCGGCCTTTTCCATAGATGCTCAAGATGCTCAGCGCAGCCGTTCGCGCGAGAGGCCCCTGGCGGCAAGCTCGTCGAGATAGGCCTGCCACTTCTCTTCGTATTGAGCCCCGAGTTCGTAAAGATAGCCCCAGCCGTAGATGCCTGAATCGTGCAGATCGTCGAAGACGAGCTTGACCGCATAATTACCGACCGGCTCGACGCCGATGATCTCCACGTCCTTCTTTCCCGGGACCGTCTTGCGCTCGGCGGGACTGTGACCCTGGACTTCCGCCGAGGGGCTTGTCACGCGCAGGTACTCCGCAGGCAGGTCGAAAGCCGTTCCATCATCGAAAACGACACGGAGGCTGCGCCTGTCCTTGGCGAGACGAAGCTCTGTGGGCCAGCGCTCGATTGTCATGGGGTTGGACCTCTTCTCGGCTTTGTGCTTTGACGATGGCTCTCTACATATGAAGTCTAAAGCAAATCTTCGCGCGCAACCATGAGGCAGGCCCCTGATGCAGGGAGCACCGATCCAGTTTCAATCGTCCTCCTCCGGCTCCCCTCTGCTGGATCCCTTCGGGCGTGCCATTACGTACCTGCGGGTCTCGGTGACGGATCGCTGCGATTTTCGCTGCGTCTATTGCATGTCCGAGAACATGGCGTTCCTGCCTAAACGCGACCTGCTGAGTTTGGAAGAGCTCGACCGTATCTGTTCGGTCTTCGTCGCGCATGGCGTGCGCAAGCTGCGCATCACCGGCGGCGAGCCGCTGGTGCGGCGGGACATCATGACCCTGTTTCGCTCCCTGTCCCGCCATCTCGAAACCGGCGCCCTCGACGAGCTCACCGTCACCACCAACGGATCGCAGCTCGCCCGCTTCGCGCAGGAGCTTGTGTCCTACGGCGTGAAGCGCGTGAACGTGTCCATCGACACCCTCGACCCCGACAAGTTCCACCAGATCACTCGCTGGGGCGATCTGTCGAAGGTGCTGCTGGGGCTCGATGCAGCGCAGGAAGCGGGGCTGAAGATCAAGATCAACACCGTCGCGCTGAAAGGCGTGAACGAGGACGAGATCGAGAGCCTGATTCATTGGGCCCATGGGCGCGGCATGGATCTGACGCTCATCGAAGTCATGCCGCTCGGCGAAATCGACGGTCAGCGCGTGGATCAGTATCTCCCGCTCTCAACGGTGAGACAGCGGATCGAGGCACGCTACACCCTGCATGATCTGCCGGAGCGCACCGGCGGCCCGGCCCGCTACGTGAAGGTGGCGGAGACCGGCGGCAAGCTCGGTTTCATCACGCCGCTGACGCACAATTTCTGTGAGAGCTGCAATCGCGTGCGCCTCACCTGCACGGGCCAGCTCTTCATGTGCTTGGGCCAGGAAGACGCTGCCGATCTTCGCGCGCCGGTTCGCGCCTCGCAGGACGATGCTCTGCTGACGCAGGCCATCGCGGCTGCCATTGCCCGCAAGCCGAAGGGGCACGATTTCATCATCGACCGGACTCACTCCCGTCCTGCTGTCAGCCGTCACATGAGCATGACAGGAGGATAAGTCATTCTGCGAACGTTAAGTCGGAATACTGGTGCTTTCTGTCGATTGACTGTTTAGATTTTTCGAGTGATATCGGCCTTACATAAGCGGGCTGAAGAACTGTGAACGCGTTTCATTTCGGGCGGAAACTGGCAATACTTGCAGGTCTTTTTCTGGGACTTGCCGTTCCCATGGCTTCCGCTCAGGAAGCGACGTCCCCTCAGAAGCCTGTGATCCGCGTCGCGATTGAAGGCGCCTATCCCCCTTTCAACTTCATCGATCCGACCAGCAACGAATTGCAGGGTTTCGAGATCGATCTTCTGAAAAGCCTCTGCGAAGCCATGCAGACCCAGTGCGAGCTCGTTCAGCATGAATGGGATGGCATCATCAAGGGCCTGATCCGCGGCGAATACGATGCGATCATGTCGTCGCTGGAGATCACCGAGAAGCGCCAGAAGAGGATTGCCTTCTCCGACCCTTATTATCGCATTCCGGCTGTCTTCATCGGCTCCAAGGAACTCAAGCCCGGTGAAGTCACACCGCAGGCTCTTGCCGGCAAGAAGATCGGCACCATCGAGCGCAGCGATCATGAGGCTTATCTCAAGGCGTTCTACAAGGACTCCGAGATCGCCCTCTACGCGAAAGCCGAGGAAGCCAATCTCGATCTGCTCGTAGGACGGCTCGATGCTGTCTTCGGCGACGAGCTTTTGCTCTCGAAGTTCCTCGAAAGCCGCGAAGGCGAATGCTGCCATGTGCTTGGTGACGCCCCGGCCGAGCCCGCCTATCGGCGCGAAGCTTACGGGATCGGTCTTCGCAAGGAAGACGAGGATCTGCGCGCTCGCTTCAACCGCGCCATCGCGCAGGTGAAGGCGGACGGCACCTATGACCGGATCCGCGCCAAATATTTTTCCTTCGATATCAAATAGATTCGTTTGACCCCTGCCCTTTCAGTTTGACGCATCGGACGAGAAAAGTGGACACCACTCCGAGGATTCATCCGATGCCCCCTTCTTGTGAAGAGCGCATTGTTGGATGCGGAAAACCGGGTCCACTTTTCCCCACGATGCGCTAGAAATCCTGGGACGAAACGGGAGCATACGATGGCGAAGGTCGCTTTTCTGGGTCTGGGCGTGATGGGCTATCCCATGGCGCGGCATCTCAAGGCCAAGGGTCATGAGGTGACGGTCTATAACCGCACGGTGGCCAAGGCCGACAAATGGGTTTCCGAGAACGGCGGTCGCGCCGCCAAAACGCCGCGCGAGGCGGCGGAAGGTCAGGAGATCGTCTTTTCCTGCGTGGGCAATGACGACGATCTGCGCCAGGTGACCATCGGCGAGGACGGCGCTTTCCACGGCATCCCTAAGGGCGCGATCTTCGTCGACCACACCACCGCTTCCGCAGAAGTCGCCTGCGAGCTTTATGCGGCGGCACGAGACAAGGGCTTTGCCTTCATCGATGCGCCGGTCTCGGGCGGCCAGGCCGGAGCCGAGAACGGCGTGCTCACGGTGATGTGCGGCGGCGATGCGGATGTCTACGCCAAGGTCGAACCGGCGATCATGAGCTTTGCCCGTGCCTGCCGCCTCATGGGCGAGGCCGGTGCCGGCCAGCTGACCAAGATGATCAACCAGATCTGCATCGCGGGCCTCGTGCAGGGCTTGGCCGAAGGCATTCATTTCGGCAAGCGGGCCGGCCTCGACATCGAGGCGGTGCTGGACGTGATCTCCAAGGGAGCCGCCGGTTCCTGGCAGATGGAGAACCGCGGCAAGACCATGAACCAGGGCAAGTTCGATTTCGGCTTTGCAGTGGACTGGATGCGCAAGGATCTGTCGATCGTGCTGGGCGAAGCGCGCAAGAACGGCGCGAGCCTGCCGGTCACGGCGCTAGTGGATCAATTCTATGCCGACGTGCAGAAGATGGGCGGCAACCGCTGGGATACGTCGAGCCTCATCGCACGGCTGGAAAAATAAGCCGCACCGCAAGTTCGATCAAAAGCGCCGGAGCTTTAAGGGCTCCGGCGCTTTTCGCTATGTTTGACTTAATCCCGAAGCAGACAGGGCTTCCCGGGCTCGCAGCCACGCCTGCTCGGCGCGGCTCCAGGAGCCGATGGCCTCTCGGGCTGAGGCCCGGCCGACGGTGCTCGTGGGGGCGCGGGCCTGAACGCGGGCGCGGCAGGCTGAGGCCTGGCTGCAGGAGGCGCCGACCTGACCTCAGGCGCAGCAGGGCGGGGCTGCACCATCGGCCGCGGCGGCCGGATTTCCCTCTGCTCAGGCGCGGGCCTGAACTCAGGTTCAGGCCGTGCCCGGAGCACCCGCGGAGCCGCGGGCCTGAATTCCGGTTCGGGCCGCACCTGCGGCACACGCGGGCGTGCGGGCTGCACAGGACGTTCCACCTCGATCCGAGGCTCGGGCCTGGGTTGTGCTGCTGGACGAGGCGGACGCGGACGCTCCTCCTCCCTGATTGCCGGACGTGGCAGACGAGGCCCATCCGAGCGATCATCATCCACTCCCGGCCGCGGCAGACGCGGCGCAACAGGACGCTCCCGCTCGACGCTCGGACGGAGTGGGCGCGGTGCCGCAGGACGTTCCCGCTCGACATCAGGACGCGCCGGGCGGGCTGCGGCGGGACGCTCCTGTACCAGTCCGGGGCGCGGCAGGCGCGGTCCTGCGTCAGGGACATCCCGAGCCGATGGAACAGGTAGGCGACCGGGTCGCGGTGCCGCTGGCAGCGAAGGCCTCGGGGCAGCCTCCGGCCTGTCATCCACAGCAGGATTGGGTCTTCCGGAAGCCGACGGAACGGGCACCGCCGGGCGCGGCGCCGCGGGCGCGGCGGCTCCGGGAGCCGCAGGCGCAGGACGATCCACCTCCGGCCGCGCAGCGGTCGGAACCGGGATCGGGCGGCTCGGCAGGCGGGGCTGACGGACCCGAGGCGTGTCCGGTGCTCCTGACAGTTCACGAGTTGTCGGCACGCGCGGCGGAGCAGGACGTGCGGCAACCGGAATCGGCTCCGGCTGAGCGGCCAAGCCGGGCTGACGCGGCACGACCGGCTCTGGACGAAGGCCGCGGGAAGGCCTGAGCTCAGGCGCGTCCGGAGCACCCGAAAGCTCTCGAGTGGTCGGCACACGCGGAGGGATGATCCGCGGCAGCCTCACCGGAATGGCGACAGGGCCGCGTGGCGTCACAGGAGCGATAGGCTCATAGAACGAGCGCGGCGGACGAGCATAGCGCGGCACCGGAATCGGAGCCGGGATCGGCAGCACGCCGACCAGGATCGGAGGCGGAGGCGGTTCACGGATGATCGTGACGAACTCCACATCCTCCTCATAATCCGGCAGCAGATAGACCGGCGGAGGCGGCGGAGGGGGCACCTCTCGGATGATCGTCACGACGTCGACGACCTCGATGGTTTCCACCACGGGAAGTGGAGGCGGTAGATCCTCGTAAACGACCTCTTCGAACACCGGCGGCGGAGCAACCGGTGCGGAGAGACGCACGAGCCTGCGGCGGCAGTCAGCCGCGTGCGGACCGTTCGGGTAGCGGCGCAGATAGGTCCAATAGGCCTCGTTCGTGTTGCGGGTGACGGTCTGGCGCCAGACGATGGCCTCCCGTCGCGCGGCCAGCAGCGCCGAGACGCGGCGAGAGAGCGGATGATCAGGGTAGCGGCGCAGGAACGCCTGATAATCCTGGATCGTGTCGCGCTCGACGGCGATGTTGTAGGCCTCTTCGGCAGGAACCTCTTCGATGCGGCGCACTTCTCGCACCGGCGGAGGAAGGGCTGCGGATTCCTCGGGCTCGAAAAACGCGAAAGGCACGTTGCCGAGATTAGACTTGTGCCAAGGCGTCTGCAGACCCTTCGTGGTCTCGTGCGTGCGGAGCCGGACGCGGTTGAACACTTCATCGACCGGCACGCCGGGCTGACGCATCATTTCCGCCAGAGCGGTGGCATAGTGGCCATAAGGGCCGGGCGCATCGCCGGTGGTGATGTTCGGGGCGGAGGAGAAGGCGATCAGGTAACCGGCGGGCGGCTCCATCAGCGCGAGGCCGCGAGCAATCGGATCGCTGCCGGCGGGGAGCGGATAATCGCGCGCCATATCGGCCACGATGATGCGGGCCTGAGCCGGGGTGCCCTCCAGAGAGCGGACGAGGTCCGACAGGCGGAAACCCTCGATCGGCACATCCACATCGCGTCGGATGCGGGCATCGACCGGCAGGAGATAGTTCTCGCCCTCGAGCTGAATGCCATAGCCCGAGAGATAGACCATGATGGCGGCATCGCCCTCGAGGGCCTGGGCCTTGTCGAGGAAGTCGCGCACCACACTGCGCAAGTCGTTGGCGTTCAGGTCGCGACCCTGGACGACTTCGAACCCGGCGCTGGTGAGCGTCTGGGCGATGAGGCCCGCGTCATTGGCGGCAGTGGCAAGCTGGCGGCCGTCATAGGCGCTCTGGCCGATTACCAGCGCGAGGCGCTGCTGTTGCTGTTGAGCCGAGGCGTAGGGCATCGAACCAGCCAGAGAGGCTAGAACGAAGATAGCGAAAACGATAGCACGCTTCATTTGGTACACGATGCGCAAACCTTGTTCACCCGGGGAACGGGCATTTCGGATCAAGGATAAAATGTTACACTTGAATGCCCCGTGAACAAACGAGAACGCATTGAGGCGTCTCAGCGTCGGGTTACGGTGAGATAGACGATGAAGGCGCCGATACCGAGAGCGAGCAGCAGGATGACCATCTCGCGCGTCTCGCCGGTGAACGCCACGCTCCAGTACATTTCCGACAGGCGCTCGGCGCGCTCAGGATCGCGCGAGACAATGATTGTCAAAACGATGCTTAGCGTGGCGAGGATCAGGATCCACGGGAGACGACGCATGATCGATCCCCTCACCGCCCCTCGAACCGGGGGCTGCGCTTCTCGCGGAATGCGGTGACGCCCTCCAGGAAGTCACGGCTGAAACCCGCCTCCCGCTGCAGCCGCGCCTCGAGTTCGAGCTGCGTCTGCAGATCGTTGGAGAGGCTCTGCGCCACGGCCTGCTTTGTGAGGCGTTGGGCAAGTCCCGGACCGGCGGCGACAGATGCCGCAAAGGCGGCTACATCCACCGCGAAGGAGGCATCGTCGAAGACCTTGAAGATCAGACCCATGCGCTGCGCCTCCTCGGCGGGAATGGGCTCGGCGGTGAGCATGAGGGCGAGCGCCTGCTTGGGTCCGACAAGGCGGGGCAGAATCCAGGTACCGCCGGCATCCGGCACGAGTGCGATCTTGGCAAAAGCCTCCTGCAGATAGGCCGAACGCGCGGCCACGACGATGTCGCAGGCGAGCGCGATATTCATGGAGGCACCGACCGCCGGACCATTGAGGGCAGCGATGGTGACCTTCGGATAGTTGGCGAGCTTGAGAACGAGAGGATTGTAGTCACGGGCGAGCGGCGGTCCGAGGTCGATGCGGCCCTTCTCGTCCCTGGGGAGGTTCTCGGTGAGGTCCTGGCCCGAGGAGAAGGCCCTGCCCTCCCCGGTCAGCACCACGACACGCACGGCGTCATCCTGCTCGCACCGTTCGAGCGTCTCCCGCAATTCGGCATGCATGGTGCCGTTCAAGGCATTCAGCTTATCGGGCCGCGCCAGTGCGATAGTGGCGACAGGTCCCTCGATGGTGCAGCGCAGGGTCGTCAGACTCACGGATCAAAGCTCCTCAGCGGTCGAGCTTGAACATAGTGCGGATCTCAGAGCGAAGAACAGGTAAAAGCTCCTCTTCGAACCAGGAATTGGTCTTGAGCCACCCGTTGTTACGCCACGATGGGTGCGGAAGCGGCAGGATGCGCGGCTTCTGCGGGCTGGAGAGGATTTCCCGCCAGCGCTTCACGGTATTCGTCAGCCCCTCCCGACACTCGTCTCCGAGATGCCAGGCCTGCGCGTACTGGCCGATGAGCAGGACGAGTTCGAGATGGGGGAGCGCCTGAAACAGCGGCTGCCTCCAAGTCTCCGCGCATTCGCGGCGCGGGCCCAGATCGCCGCCCTTGGCGTCCTGCCCCGGAAAGCAGGAGCCCATCGGTACAATGGCGACCTTGGAGGCGTCGTAGAACGCTCCCCTATCGAGCCCCAGCCATTCGCGCAGCCGGGTGCCGGAGCGGTCATCGAACGGAATGCCGCTGGCGTGAGCCCGCGTGCCGGGCGCCTGGCTGGCGATGCAAAGCCGCGCCGAAGCACTGCCCTGGATGATCGGGCGCGGCTCATGGGGCAGCGCAGAGCCATAGCGCGGCGCATCGCGGCAGATGCGGCAGGCGCGCAGATCGCGCGCGAGCTCTTCGAAATCAGCAGGATTCATCCGTCTCAGATGGGGATTCCGGCAGTCTTCAGCGAGCGGCGGACAAAGGCCAAAGGGTCGCGCCCGAACTCATTTGCCCGCACGGGAGCGTCGCCAGTCCTGCGGGCGCTCGAACTCGCCGGCCCAGAGACCTTCTCCCCGGCTTTGCGCACGCATTTCCTGAATGTCGTAGTCGCGCCCGTAAGAAACCGCCCAACCGCCCTCCACCATCCGGGCGCCGATATCGCTCCCCTTCACAGTGCAGCGAGCCAGGATCCGCTGGTAGCGGTCACGGCCTGCAGCCCTGCACTGAACATTCTCGCCGGAGACGATGTCGATCAGCGCCCGACGGGCCGTGTCGCCACAGCGATAGGAGCGGCCCGCGCGCAAGCAGGTCTGGTCCATCTCCGGCGCGTCGATTCCCTTCAGGCGGATTTTGGCATCGCCGATATTGATGGTGTCGCCATCGGTAACGTGGGCGCTCCCCTCCAGGGCACGGCCATTCGGCTTGAAGGCGATCACCGATCCGCCGGCGAGCGCCAGCGCGATAATGAGGGATTGAATGCCGCCCGCACCGAAGCGGCGTCGGCGCATTCTCACGACAGGCGCTCGGAAACCCCGGCCTGGCCGAAGGTGGCCATATCGCGATGCACGGCAGCGGCGGCCTTCACGATGCCCATCGCCAGAGCAGCGCCCGAGCCTTCGCCGAGGCGCATGCCGAGAGCCAGAAGCGGGATCTTGCCGAGGCGGGCCAGCACATCCTGATGCGCACCCTCGGCGCTGAGATGGCCTGCAATGCAGTGGTCGATGGTCGAGGGGTGAATGGCGTGGAGAACGGCTGCGGCCGCGGTCGTCGCATAACCGTCGAGCACCACGGGGATGCGCTGGAGACGAGCCGCCAGGATCGCGCCCGCCATCGCCGCGATCTCGCGGCCGCCGAGACGGCGCAGGATCTCGAGCGGATCCTTGAGGTGATCGCGATGATAGGCAACAGCCGCCTCAACGGCAGCGACCTTGCGCTTCAGGCCCTCGTCGTCCACGCCCGTGCCGCGGCCCACCCAATGCTCGGCAGGACCGCCGAAGAGCGCGGTGTAGATCGCCGCAGCAACGGTGGTGTTGCCGATGCCCATTTCACCGACCGCGAGGAGATCCGTGCCGCCGGCGATCGCCTCCATGCCGAAGGCCATGGTGGCAACGCAGGCCTTCTCGTCCATGGCTTCCGCTTCGGTGATGTCGCCTGTCGGCATGTCGAGGGCAAGGTCGAAGACCTTGAAGCCGAGGCCATAGGCCGCGCAGATCTGGTTGATGGCCGCTCCGCCTGCCGCGAAGTTCTCGAGCATCTGGCGGTTCACCTCGGAGGGGAATGCCGATACGCCCTTCGCCGTCACGCCATGACTTCCGGCGAAGACGCAGACCAGCGGACGGTCCGCGGTGGGACTGGGCTTGCCCTGCCAGGCGGCGAGCCATTCGGCGATCCACTCCAGGCGTCCCAGGCTGCCTGTAGGCTTCGTCAGTTGCCGGTCCCGCATCCGCACGGCTTCGATGGCCGCTTCGTCTGGACCAGGCATGGTCGTGATCAGCCGGCGGATATCATCGAATGGCGAGGATGCGGGATTGGTCATGAGGAGCTCCGGCCCAACGGGCATTGCGGAATCTGATTTGGCGTGACCTATAAGCATTTTCCGGCGAAGTCGACACCGGTTTGCCGCAAGAAAATGCGGTCAAAGAAGACAGGGGCCAACCACGCGGGGTGAAGCATGTCCGAGCAAATGGAAACGACCCAGAGTGTCCCGACCGGCTTCTGGCAGGCCGTCATGATCGATCTGGCCCGTTGCCTGCGCTTCTATTCGCGCCTTCCGGTCCCTGCCCTTCCTTATGAGCAGACCCCTCATGCCTTGCCGGACTTCCCCCGCCTTGCCCGCGTCCTGCCGCTGGCGGGCCTTATCCTCGGTATCCTACCTGCGCTTGCGATGGCCAGCGCGCTCTGGCTCGATCTCGGCCCCTGGCTCGCCGCGATTCTGGCTGTGAGCGTCATGACCCTGACCACGGGTGCCTTCCACGAGGACGGCCTTGCCGATACCGCCGACAGCTTCGGCGGAGCCACCCGTGAGCGGCGCCTCGACATCATGCGCGACAGCCGGATCGGCACATTCGGGGCGGCGGCCCTCTTCCTTGCGCTGGCCTTTCGGATCGGAGCCCTGGCGACGCTGATCACCCGCACCGATGGTGTCGCGGCCGCGGCCGCGATCCTCGGCATTGCTGCCTTGTGCCGGACGGCTGGCCTCATGCCGCTCGTCTTTCTCCCTCCGGCCCGGCTCGAGGGAGCCTCCCATGCCGTGGGCCAGCCCCCACGTGACGTCTTCTGGTTCGCCGCGGGCCTTGCCGGTGCCGCAGCGATCATCCTGGGAGTGCTCGGGGGCCTCCCGTTCGAAGGCATCATCCTGATGATGGCTCTCTCCGTCCTGTCCGGCTACGGCATGATCCGCTTTGCCGATCATCACATCCAGGGACAGACCGGCGACATCGCGGGTGCGACCCAGCAGATCGCCGAGATTGCTGCGCTGTTCGGCCTCTTGATCATGATCCATCCGTAACAACATGAAGGTAGCATGACCCGCGCCTCCAGCCCCTGCATCCGAGTCTGTATCCTTGACCCCGAAACGGGGCTCTGCGAGGGCTGCGGCCGCACGCGGGAGGAAATCGGGCGCTGGTATCGCCTGACGGAGCAAGAGCGCCTGCGGATCATGGCCGAGCTGCCGGAGCGCATGCGGCAGGCTTTCGCCATCCAACAGGACAAGGCCGAATGATGTCGGGCATTCGTGGCGCAGGCGGGTTGCTTCTGATGGCAGCGCTGCTGATTGCGATGTTCGCCGAGCAGGATATCGGCGCCTTCACTCCTCTCGAAGCCGCAGGTCTTTTGGGCTTTGGCGGAGTCGGCCTTCTTCTCGCCGGCGGCATCATTGAAGGTTTCGCCCGTCACTGGACCTATGGCATCCAGGCCCTTGCCGTGAGTGGCGGCGTGCTGATCGCGCTCATGGTCATGTATGCCTCACGCGGTGAATTTCAGACCGTGATCGACCGCGCCATCGGCGACATTTCGGTCGGCCGCACGGTCGTTACATCGGATGGCGAAGTGGTCGCCGCGCGCAGAATGGACGGCAGCTTCCTGCTCCAGGGCAAGGTGAACGGGCGCGACACGCGCTTCGTGTTCGACACGGGTGCGAGTACGGTGGTGCTGCGCGCGGAGAATGCGATCGCTCTCGGTTTCAAGCCGGAAACGCTGGACTATTCCGTTCCCGTCGCGACCGCGAATGGCGGTGCGCTCGCCGCTCCCGTCATCATCGACAATCTGTCGGTCGGGCCGATCACGGAGCGCAATATCCGCGCGCTCGTCGCAAGAGAAGGCGTGCTGCACGCCAATCTTCTCGGAATGACATTCCTGGAACGTCTTGGCTCTTACGAGGTCCGCGGCAACCGGCTGATCTTAAGGGCGAGGACAGCTCCTCGATGACGCAACAGGGCAGCTGAAGCCCCGGCCTTTCGCCAGCAGATCATCAAGACTCAGGGAAAGGAATGATTGAAGAGGAGCGCGCGCGGCTCCGCCTGCATCATTTCGAGGCTGCAGTTCTTCGGCCCTAGTCTGCCTGCCAAACGAGGATACCGCTCGGTGAGCTGCTCAAACGTTACATTCTGCGCAATGCGCGGATGAGCGACGCATACCGCACCATCAGGTCCCCAAGCCGCCTCGAACTGCATTCCGTCTGCTTTCTCTGATTTCTGAATGCCGAAACGATCGAAAACATCGACGGATGTGCCATCGCGCGTTGTCGGCTGATCATCTCCGCCGTAATCGGCTCTCAGCATATGCACGCAGGCGCGATGGAGGTCGCGCATCGGGACTCCATCCCTGGCCTCCCAGGGGCGGTAGCCCATGAGAACGCACTTGCCCTCGGCGCCGCTCGTACAGGTAAAATTGAAGCCGCCGGCGCCATCCGGCAGGGGGAATCCTGCATGGCGCCCACGAGAATCGGGCCGACAAAAATTGTCGGACAGGCCGTCAGGCGTGCTGACGGAGAGGCTGTAGAGTGGGATCGATCCGCCGGTTGTTGCCGTATCCTCGGCGAAGCCGACAATCTGAACCTGTGTTTTTCCGTGAGGGCCGGCAAGAACGAAACGCACCCCGATCAGGTCGTCGCCGCGCAGAATCCGGCCATCGTTCAAGCTCAGCACAAGCTCCGGCCCATCGGCCTGAAGCCTGCCGTCCGCGCCGATGGCAGTGTGGGGGAAGGCGAGACTATACAGGGTGATCAGCAGAAAGGATGCGAGGGCCTGGATGCGCATGAACGGATCCTGATCAGGAAGCAGCCTCTCGAACGAGAGGCTGCAAGTTATCAAGTAATTTCTCTTATTGGCCGAGCGAGATCAGCGTACCATCCTGCAGGATTGCCGCTTGAAGCTTCATGCCCACCGGAAATGCGCCGGTGGCATCTCGGCCGTTCACGCTGAGGCCGTTCACGCTGAGACCATTCACGCTCAGACCATTTACGCTCAGACCATTAACACTGAGGCCGTTCACGCTCAGACCGTTGACGCTCAGACCGTTGACGCTCAGACCGTTTGAGATCTCAAGCGCACTTGCACCACAAGTTGCCGAAAGCGCAAACGTGATAGCAAGAACCGAAATGTAAAACCGGTTGATCATATTAATCCCCTTAGTTGCTGTTTTGCGAATGACGTAAAGTTTCTTTTTCATTCGCGAAGAGGAAAATACACTTAATTGCATTACAGTATAGCTTCAAATGTAACGTTATAAATGCAATTTTGCAAGACTAACTTTGCGTAATATTTCTAGTTATCAAGCATACTATTTCATTCAATTACTAATTGAGAATTGCTTACTTAACGTTGCGCAACCTGCAATCTATAACTTAAAGTAAAGATGGTTCCTGACTTACCGGGAACATCTTCAAGAATGGCCAGCGAACACACGACGGACGCGTTCGGAACAGACTTGGTGGCCATCCGCAGGATGAGGCGCGGTGCTACAAGCGCCCTTCACCTACAAAGGCACAAGAACCGGAGCCACGCTCCTGTTGAGGAGGCTGCCGAGCCAACAAAAAGGCCCCCACCGAAGTGGGGGCTGACGACAGGATGAGATCGATAATTCTGTTACTTCAGAAAGATAACAGAACCATCCTGCAGAATTACGGCTTCAAGATCAGTTGAATTGGACGAGGCATCCTTGAGGTGGCCTTGAGAATCCGTGCCATTGGCGCTGAGGCCATTAAGGCTGAGGCCATTTGCGCTTAGACCATTCGCGGCAGGGCCGTTCGCGATCTGAGCCGCTTGCGTACCCGATACCGTTGAGATTCCAACTGCGACTGCCAGGATGGCAGTGCATGAACGAAGAAACATGGACTTTCTCCCTCTAGAGTGAGTGAGCGGGTGCCGAGGCTTGTCCGCTCGAGGCAGAACTAGGACATGTTATGTTATATTAAAGCCGACCATTAATATTTTTCCAATCCTGGAAGAAAATAAGTGAAACTTCACAAGGCTTACGAACGCATGGTTGTATCACAACCCATGATGGGCATAAGCTGCCGAAAATGAACGCAAATGCATCCCGCTGACTAAGGCTGGTCTCTATCCCACGGCTTCCAGCTGCTTAACACGCACATGAGCCACGGCATCGCGAAGGGTGCTGAGGTTAGCTCCAGGCTTCGTCGCCTCTGTCGCCAAGTGTCGACGGAAGGCTCTGGCTCCAGGTTGCCCCGAGAAGAGGCCGAGCATGTGGCGCGTGATGTTGCTGAGGCGCTCGCCCTTCTCTAGCTGTGCTACGATATAAGGCTCGTAAGCCTCCACCGCTTCGAAGCCGTCGGCCACCGGCGGCTCCTCCCCATACAGCTCACGATCGACAGAAAGCAGGATCTCGGGCTCATGGTAGGCCACCCGGCCCAGCATGACGCCATCGACGTGCCTCAGGTGCTCATGAATCTCGGCCCAGGTCTTGATGCCCCCGTTGATGGCAATCGGCAGGTCCGAACGCGCTGCTTTGAGGCGATAGACACGAGGATAATCGAGAGGCGGAATATCCCGGTTTTCCTTCGGCGACAGGCCCTGGAGCCAAGCCTTGCGCGCATGAACCGTGAGCTCGTCGCAGCCTGCGGAGACAACGCTTTCGCTCAGCCGATTGAGAGCGTCCTCCGTATCCTGATCGTCCACGCCGATGCGGCATTTCACCGTCACGGGCACGGAGACAGCGGCCTTCATGGCGGCCACGCACTCGCCGACGAGCACGGGCTCCTGCATGAGGCAGGCGCCGAAGCGGCCGTTCTGCACCCGGTCGGAGGGACAGCCCACATTGAGGTTGATCTCGTCATAGCCGAAATCGGCACAGATCCTGGCGGCCTGGGCCAACTCTGCCGGGTTCGATCCGCCAAGCTGCACCGCCACCGGATGCTCCGCATCACTGAAGCCGAGCAGACGCTCCCGCGGCCCGAAAATGACCGCACCCGTGGTGACCATCTCTGTATAAAGCCGCGCCCGGCGCGACATGACGCGATGGAACGCGCGGCAATGCCGGTCAGTCCAGTCCATCATGGGCGCAACAGTGAGGAACTTCTGGATCATCTTCTCAGCGCGGTTGGATGAGGTCAGGGCGGCCTTTTCCAATATGGGGACGACAATCACAAGGAAAATAAGCGGTCGTCGGTGTCACATGGGCGCCCGCCATTCATGTGACATTCATTTAATACCATAATCGAATCTCAACATAAAAGCGTATTGATATCTTTCAGGCAACGAGTGGAACACTCCTCATCAGCATACGTTCTTCCAGTCCAAGAACCGCATCCCCTAAGGAGCGTAATGATGAAGACAATGCTTGGTATTACTTGTGCCGCCGCTATGCTGTCGGCACTTCCTGTGGCCGCTTATGCGCAGACTTCTAACGGCACTACCAATTCCAACAGCGCGTCCCAATATGCCCCGGGCCAGCAGATGAAGTCCAATACGAACAGTTCGACGACCAGCCCCGGCGCCTCGGGCTACGCCCCCGGTCAACAGATGAAGTCGGACACGACCGGGTCCACGACTGGCACGGGCGCTTCTGATTACGCTCCCGGCCATAAAAAGAAGCTGCCGACGGACACCACCGGTTCGACCTCTTCGACCACGAAGAGGCAATAACACGCTCTTTTCAGCGGAGGGATGCCGAGTGCTCCCTCCGCGCCCTCATGGCATCAGATCAGTTCAGCGACCTTGGCGCCCAGCACCGAGGCCGCGTCGCCTGGCGTCAACTTCACCTGAAGCCCCCGCTGGCCGCCATTCATGAAGACCTTCGGATGCGCGAAGGCGGATTGCTCGAGGAGCGTCGGCACGCGTTTCTTCTGACCGAAGGGACTAATGCCGCCCACGTGGTAGCCGGTCACGCGCTCCGCATCCGCAGGCTTCATCATCTGCGCCGCCTTGCCGCCGAGAGCGGCAGCGAGCTTCTTCAGGTTCACCTCCTTGTCGGAGGGAACGACGACACAGGCAGGCCTCCCATCCACCAGCACCATCAAGGTTTTCAGCACGCTGTTGGGATCCGCTCCCATCGCCTCTGCAGCCTGCAAGCCGATGCGCTCCGCATTCGGATCATACTCATAGGAATGAACCGTGAAGGAAACGCCGGCCTGCTGAAGGGCCTGCGTGGCGCGGGTCGTCTTGGACATGGGATGGCTTCAGAAATTCAAGCGATCAGTGATCGTGCTTGTGGCCATGGTGATGGTGGCCGCATCCGCAGCCATGGCCGTGCTCGTGGTGATGCTCATGACCATGAGAATGCTCGTGGTCATGATGCTCATGCGTGCGGCCATGGGCATGGTCATGATGGTGATCATGATTGTGGTGATGCCCGTGGCCGTGATGGTGGTGATCGTGATCGCAGACATGGGTGCTGCGCTCCGGCTTGAACGGGCGCTCCACGGGCGTTACGGTGCAGCCCTGCCCGCGCGCGAGTTCCGCAAGGGCCGGATCGTTCTCAATGTAGAGAGCATCATTCGTGATCTCGGCCAGGCCATGGTTCGAGCCGAGATGCCAGGCAAGACGCATGAGACGCAACGGGTTCTCCGCCTTCACCTCCAGCAACCCTTCACGCTTTGCCTTCACCTGAACGAGGCGGCCATCCTCCAGACGCAGGGCATCACCATCGTTGATCGTAGTCTCCATGTCGAGATCGAGCAGGATCTCGGTGCCGCCCTCACCCTTCAGCGTCGCCTGCCGCCGGTTTCTCGCCTCATGGTCGAGGGTCACCGTGTCGACGACACGGTCGGCCTTTACGGCGGGCTTGCGAACGATAGTGGTGACGCGGGGCATGGCTTTGTCTCGGGGTGAATGTTTTAAGTCAGCGTTAGATAGGAAGCGCACGAGGCCGAGTTAAGACTCGACATTAATACTCGACCTTGTCCGGCTTGTCCGCCCAAGCCTGAAAGACAGCCTTGGCTTCCAGGCTCGGCAGGTGGTCCATGGGAATGATGCGCTCGGAGATAGGCTTAGGGATTTCGTCATAGATCAGGCTGTCATCGAAGCCGATCTCGGCCGCATCCTGCCGGGTATTGGCATAGACGATGCGCGACACTCGCGCCCAATAAGCGGAAGCGAGACACATGGGGCACGGCTCGCAGCTTGTATAGAGCGTGGCGCCTTCCAGCGAGAAATCGTCGACCGCCTGACAGGCACGGCGGATCGCCGTGACTTCCGCGTGCGCCGTCGGATCGTTGGCGGAGGTCACCTGGTTCCAGCCCTCGGCCAGAACCTTGCCGTCGCGCACGATCACGGCGCCGAAGGGTCCGCCCTCCCCGCCTTCCATGTGCTCGCGGGACAGGTCAATGGCGCGCTTCAGGTAGCGCTGATCTTGTGTGTTCATATCGGTCATGGGGCCTATGTACCGCCTGAGGCAGCGAGAGGCGAGAGATTTCGGTCAAGCTGCCGGCGCTCCCGTATCTGGAGCAGCTGGGCCACCACCGAAGCCGCGATCACCGCCGGGTCCTTGTCCGTGATGCCGGACACCCCGATGGGGCAGACCAAGGAAGCGATCCGCTCTCGAGGCAGCCCCAGCTCCCGAAAACGTTTCTCGAACCTAGCCCGCTTCGTCGCGCTGCCGATGAGGCCGACATAGGGAAAACCGCGCTGCAGGGCCGCAGCCGTGATCGCCAGATCGAGCGGATGATCGTGCGTCATCACGAGAATGACAGAATCCGGCCTCGCTTCCGCAATCTCGGCTTCAGGGCTTTGCAGGCGAATAGCGGATGTATTCGCCGGGACATGAGACGGAAAGGCGTCGTCCCGATCGTCGAGCCAGCGAACGACGAATGGCAACGGCGCAAGCGCCAAGACGAGCGCGCGACCCACATGCCCTGCGCCGAAGAGCAGAACGGGCGTGCGGTCCTCGCCATGAGTCTCGCGCCATTCGGAGCCGGGGGCGACATCTGCCTCGGAGGCCAGCTCACGCGTGACGCGGCCATCCTCCATCCGGCATTCGATGTCGAAGAGGCCGCCCTTGGCCTCCGCTTCGACAAGCGGAGCGATATCGTCGAGGTCGCGCCTGTCGAACGTCTCGATGAGGATCTTTACACGCCCGCCGCAGCACTGGCCGAGATCGGGTCCCAGCGCCTGATCGATGATGCGCGCAGGCCCGCGCCCCTGGCTCAGCATCTCACGCGCGATGTCGAGCATGAGAAATTCGAGCTGGCCGCCGCCGATGGTGCCGTGGAAAGCGCCATCGGGCCGGACGACCATGCGTGCATCTTTCTCCCGAGGCGCGGAGCCTTTCACCTCATGCACAGTGACCAGGGCCGCAGCTCCATGCCGCGTGATGAAATCGGTGAGCTGTCGCCAGACCCTCACCCCATCGGCCTCCCCCGCAAGCTCTCGCAGGCGCGCAGGACCGCCTCCGGTGTCGCAGGCGCATTCAGCGGCACGGGTTTCGAGGGATCGAGTGCATGGATCGCATCGGCCAATGCGCAGAATACGCTGTTCGCCAGCATGAGCGGCGGCTCGCCCACCGCCTTCGAACGGTAGATCGTCTCTTCCCGATTGGAGTTGGGATAGAGCGCCACGTGGAAATCAGCAGGCACGTCAGAGGCAACCGGGATCTTGTAGGTCGACGGCGCATGGGTGAGCAGATGCCCCTCCGTGCTGAACACCAGCTCCTCGGTGGTGAGCCAGCCCATGCCCTGCACGAAGCCGCCCTCGATCTGGCCGATATCAATGGCTGGATTGATGGAGCGCCCGACATCGTGAAGAATGTCCGCACGCAGAAGCCTGTTCTCGCCGGTCAGCGTATCGACGATGACTTCGGAGCACGCCGCACCATAGGCGAAGTAGAAGAAGGGCCTGCCTGTGCCCTTGGCGCGATCCCAGGTGATCTTCGGCGTCTTGTAATGTCCGGCCTCGGAAAGTTGGACACGGGCGAGAATGCACTTCTTCGCCAGCTCGTCGAACGGCATGCTCTCGTTGCCGATGAACACGCGGTCGTCGCGGAACTCGATCTGGTCTTCCGGCACGCTATAGGCTTCGGCAGCATAGGCAATCATGCGCTTCTTGATTGCGCCTGCCGCGATCTTCGCCGCCATTCCGTTGAGATCGGAGCCGGAGGAGGCCGCCGTCGGCGAGGTGTTGGGCACCTTTGCCGTGGTCGTCGCCGTGATCCGCACGCGTTCCATGGCGATGCCGAATTCCTCGGCCACCACCTGAGCCACCTTGATGTAGAGCCCCTGCCCCATCTCTGTGCCGCCGTGGTTCAGATGCACGGAGCCATCCTGATACACATGCACCAGTGCTCCCGCCTGATTCATATGGGTCAGCGTAAAGCTGATGCCGAACTTCACGGGGGTCAGCGCAATCCCGCGCTTCATGATCGGCGAGGAGGCATTGAAAGCCGCAATCTCCTCTCGACGCATGCGGTAATTCGAGGTCTCTTCGAGCGTGCGCACGAGGTTGTGGAGCGTATCCGTCTCCTCCACCTCCATGCCATAAGGGGTGAGGTTCTCATTCGGCCGATAGAAATTGGCATAACGTATATCGAGCGGATCGCGGCCTGTCGCCCATGCGATCTGATCCATCACATGCTCGATGGCGAGCATGCCCTGCGGGCCGCCGAAGCCACGGAAAGCCGTGTTGGATACCGTGTTGGTCTTCAGTCGCTTCGAGGCGATGTGGACGGCAGGCATCCAATAAGCATTGTCCGCATGAAACATCGCGCGGTCCACGACGCCGGCGGAGAGATCTGCCGAATAGCCGCAGCGTGCGAGCAGATCGACGCCGTAACTCTGGATACGTCCCTCGCCATCGAAACCGACGCGCCAGTCGCAGCGAAAATCGTGCCGCTTGCCCGTGAGGATGAAATCGTCGTCACGGTCGAGACGGATCTTGCACGGGCGTCCCGTCACCCGCGCAGCAAGAGCCGCCGTCACGGCCCATTGCGTTGCCTGACTCTCCTTGCCGCCGAAGCCACCACCCATGCGGCGGGTCTCGCAGGTTACGTAAGAATCCGGGATATCGAGCACGCGGGCAACCACGTGCTGTACTTCCGTTGGGTGCTGCGTCGAGGAATAGACATGGACATCGCCGTCCTCGCCTGGAACAGCCAAGGCCACTTGGCCCTCGAGGTAAAAGTGCTCCTGCCCGCCAACGCGAAACTGGCCTTCGAGCCTATGGGGCGCTGCGGCGATAGCGGCATCCGCATCGCCGCGACCAAATGAATAATCCGGCAGGACGGTTTCACCGCGCGCCAGTGCATCCTCGACGGTGACGCTCGGTGTCTCGGACTCGATCTCCATCACCGCTTTCTTCACCGCGCGCCGTGCGATATCGCGGCTCGTCGCGACGACGGCGAAGACGGCCTGTCCGAGAAAGCTGATTTCGCTGTCGACGAACAGAGGATCGTCGCCGAACGCAGGCGACACGTCGTTCTTGCCGGGAATGTCGGCGACTGTGAGAACGGCAATCACGCCAGACGTATTCCGCACGGCGGAGACATCGAGCGAAACCAACCGCCCCCGCGCTTTCGGCGCTTGGCCGATGGCGACATGGAGCGTCCCCTCCGGCTCGCGGATATCGTCGATATATTGCGCGACGCCCTGCACGTGCTTGGGGCCGGAATCATGCGGTAGAGGCTTACGGACGTGGCGGAGCGTTTCTGTTTCGATAGGTTTGGCGGGTACGCTCATGGCCACTACTCCGCCGCCTCGAGCGCTTCGCGCTGGCCAATGATCCGCGTGGCGCGGGTTTCGCCGGAGGCCGTCTCGCTCAGGGCCTTGAACACGAGATTGCGAGCCACCGTCGCGCGATAGGCGGCAGAGGCGCGATGATCGTCGAGAGGCTGGTAATCTCGCGCGATCGCAGCCATGGCCTCGCCCCAGCTGGACGGATCATCGAGGGAAATGCCGAGAAGTGCGGCCTCCGTCGCCAAAGCACGTTTCGGAATGCCCCCCATGCCGCCGAAGGCAATACGCGCCTCGGCGATGCGGCGGCCTTCGAGCGAAAACTTAAAGGCGCCCATGACGGCGGAGATATCCTCGTCGAAGCGCTTCGAGACCTTGTAAGCGCGGAAGATCTCATGTGTCTTAAGCTTCGGCACCATGATCCTGCGCACGAACTCGCCAGGCAGGCGATCCTGCTTGCGATAGGCGATGAAGAAGCTGTCGAGGGGAATGACGCGGGCGTTCTCGCCCTGGCGCAGCTCCAGCGTGGAGCCGAGCGCGATGAGCGCGGGCGCGAGATCGCCGATGGGTGAGCCGTTGGCGATATTGCCGCCGACCGTTCCCGAGGCACGCACTTGAACCGAACCGAAGCGGCGCATGAGTTCACCGAGATCGGAATCGATCGATCCAAGGCTCGCAAAAGCCTGCATATGCGTGACCGTCGCGCCGATGGTCAGCGCATCTGCGCCGTCCTCGATCCAGTCGAGGCCAGCGACGCGCCCGAGCCAGATGATCTTCTCCAGATCGACCATGCCTTTCGTAATCCAAAGGCCGACATCGGTGCAGCCTGCGACAAGCGTGGCATCGGGATGCCGCGCATAGAGAGCTGCAAGAGAGGCTTCGCTCGCGGGAGCCGCGAAGAAGCACGTGTCGGAGCCGATGAAGATGTCCTGACCGTCGGCGAGCTCATCGAGACTGCGCGCCGTTGTCTCGTTCGCTTGAGAGAATGCATCATGCGGTGCGCTTGCGCAGGCATCGAGGGCCGCATCGACGATGGGCCTGTAACCCGTGCAGCGGCAGAGATTGCCTGCCAGAGCATCGTTGATGCGCTCACGGTCCAAAGGCCGCTCGGCCTCCTGATAGAGCGTGAACAGGCTCATCACGAAGCCGGGCGTGCAGAAGCCGCATTGGGAGCCGTGATGCGCCACCATGGCGGACTGGACCGGATGCAACTCTCCGCTTTTCGGCAGATCCTCGATGGTCACGACCTCTGCGCCGTCGATCTGGCCCAGCAGGAGGATGCAGGCATTGATGGGTTCATAATGAACGCGCCCGCCGCGCACGCGGCCGAGAGCCACCGTGCAGGCACCGCAATCACCTTCGGCGCAGCCCTCCTTCGTTCCAACCCGGCGTTCCTGAAGCCTTATGTAGTCCAGGAGTGTGGTGCGCGGGTGAAAGCCGGAAACCTCGATGGGCTGTCCATTCCGCCAGAAGCGGATTGCGTCTCGTGCCAAGATCTTCCTCCGCCGGGTTATTCCCGGCCTCTTATGGTGAGCCGGGAAGAATGACGGAGCAAGGGCTTTTCGCCAAGAGGTCTCTTCTCGCCAAGAGGGCCCTTCTCGAGCTTTCCACGAAACCTTGAGCTTACCAGGTTCCCGTATTCGGCATGGAAGCCCAGGGCTCCTGCACAGGCTTGGGTTCGCCGCGCTGCAGCAATTCGATGGAGATGTTGTCAGGTGTCTTGATGAAGGCCATGTAGCCGTCGCGGGGCGGACGGTTGATGGTAATGCCCGCATCCATCAACTTCTGGCAGGTTTCGTAGATATCATCGACCCGATAGGCGAGATGGCCGAAATTCCGGCCACCCGAATATTCGTGCTCGTCCCAGTTGTAGGTGAGCTCCAGAAGCGGAGCCTTGGTGTCCCTGGCTTTCTCCACATCCCCGGGAGCCGCCAGGAAGACAAGGGTGAACCGGCCCTTCTCGTTCTCCGTCCGGCGGACTTCGACGAGGCCGAACTTGTTGCAGAAGAAATCGAGGGACTGCTCCAGGTTCGAGACCCGGACCATCGTGTGGAGGTATTCCATAGACATCTCTCCTATGCGTTCGGCTTACCGTGATGGCGCATTTGGCGGAGAGATCAAGGCTTATGCTTTATACCCTCGGAAAAAGCCTTGGAATTGTCCAAGTGGGCGTGACTTTTATTGCCAGTCGATTCAGACAATCTTGCCCCTTACCGAGCTCCCGACCTATAACGCAATCACGTTTCACAAGAGAGTAGCCGATGCGCACCGATGTCGCCCAGCTTGTCCGCCTTGAGGATTATCGGCCGAGCGATTTCCTGATCGACCGTGTCGAGCTGGATGTCAGGCTTCATCCCACGATGACCAAGGTGACGGCGACGCTCTCTATGCGATCCAACCCAGCCGGGCGTTCGGACGTTCCGCTGGTGCTCGATGGCGACGAGGTCAACCTGAAGGCAATCGCCCTCGACGAGCGTGCATTGGAGGCTGGGGAGTTCGAGGCCTCGCCCCAATCACTCGTGATTTCCCAGCCGCCGCAGCAGCCCTTCAGGCTCACCATCGAGACCGAGATCAACCCGACGGCCAACACCAAACTCATGGGGCTTTACCGGTCGAGCGGCAACTACTGCACGCAATGCGAGGCGGAAGGCTTCAGGCGCATTACCTATTTTCTCGACCGCCCCGATGTACTCGCCGTCTATACCACGCGCATCGAGGCTGAGCGGGATGAAGCTCCCGTACTGCTCGGCAACGGCAACCCGGTCGAGAGCGGCGCTATCGAGGGCACCGGCAGGCACTATGCCATCTGGCACGATCCTTTCCCGAAGCCGTCCTATCTCTTCGCACTCGTCGGCGGACGTCTGGGCCGTGTTGCAAAGCCCTTCACGAGCATGAGCGGACGTCAAGTGGAGATCGCCGTTTATGTAGAGCCCGGCAAGGAACATCGTGCCGGCTATGCACTCGATGCGCTTGAACGTTCCATGATCTGGGACGAGAAGGTCTTTGGCCGCGAATACGATCTCGACGTGTTCAACATCGTCGCCGTATCCGATTTCAATATGGGTGCGATGGAGAACAAGGGCCTCAACATCTTCAATGACAAATACGTACTCGCTTCGCCTGAGACCGCGACGGACACAGACTACGCGAATATCGAAGCGATCATCGCGCACGAGTACTTCCACAACTGGTCCGGCAACCGCGTGACCTGCCGCGACTGGTTCCAGCTCTGTCTGAAGGAGGGCCTGACGGTCTTCCGCGACCAGGAATTCTCATCCGACGAGCGTTCGCGCCCGGTGCACCGCATCGCGGAGGTGAAAACCTTGAGGGCGCGGCAGTTCCTGGAAGACTCGAGCCCCCTCTCCCATCCGGTCCGTCCGAGCCAGTATCGGGAGATCAACAACTTCTACACTGCCACCGTCTACGAGAAGGGCGCCGAGATCGTGCGCATGCTCAAGACCATCATTGGCGATGAGGATTTCCGGCGCGGGATGGATCTCTACTATGAGCGCTGCGACGGCACCGCTGCGACGGTCGAGGATTTCCTGAAGGCCTTCGCCGATGTGACGGGCCGGGATCTCTCCCACTTCTCGCATTGGTACGCACAATCCGGCACTCCGCGCGTGAACGTGCACGGACATTACGACGAAAACGCGAAGTCCTATCGTCTCGACTTCAAGCAGCAGACCCCGCCCACGCCCGGACAGCCCACCAAGGAGCCGATGGTGATCCCTGTCGTGTTGGGTCTCGTGAGCGAGGACGGGCAGCTCATGCAGGCGGCCTGCGAGCGCGTGAACGCGCGCGGCGTCTTCCTTCTGGATAAGGCTGAGGACAGCATCACCTTCACGGACGTGAGCTCACGCCCTGTTCCGTCCGTCTTCCGTGGTTTCTCGGCACCGGTGAAGGTGTCTCTCGACCTCTCGGGCGAAGAGCTTCTCGTGCTGCTCCGGCACGACACGGATGCCTTCAATCGCTGGCAGGCAGCGCAGACGGTTGCGATGCGCACGCTCGTATCTCTCTCGACGGGTGTCGCGGTGCGCGATGAGGAGATGAACTCCCTCGCCTCCGCCTTCCGCTCCTTCATGGAAACGGACGCCTTGCGCGACCCTGCCTTCGCCGCACTCGTTCTGACGCTGCCGAGCGAGGCCGATATCGCTCAGGAGATTGGCAAAGATGTGGATCCTGACGCGATCCATCGTGCCCGCAAGGAGATGCGCCGGCACATCGGCCGCGCCTGCTTCGAGCGCCTGACGGATTTCCATGGTTTCCTCGCTGAGACTGCAGCCTACAGCCCGGATGCGGCCAGTGCCGGTCGACGGGCTCTGCGCAATGCTGCCCTCGATCTCCTGACGGCTGCGGATCAGCAAGCGGGAGAGAAGCTCGCGAGCGAACAGTTCGAGACCGCCAGCAACATGACCGACCGCCTCGCCTCCCTGGGCGTCCTCATGACGATTCCGGGCATGGTGCGTGAGAACGCCATTGCAAGCTTCGAGCAGCGTTATCGGAATGAGCCGCTCGTTCTCGACAAATGGTTCACTCTGCAGGCAGCCATCCCGGAGGACACGACACTTGATCGCGTGAAGCGCCTGATGGAGCATCCGGCCTTCTCCATCAACAATCCGAACCGCGTGCGCTCCTTGATCGGAAGCTTCGCGATGCTCAATCAGGTTCAGTTCAACCGAAAGGACGGAGCAGGTTATGCGCTCCTCGCATCCATCGTGTTGCGTGCCGACGAGTTGAACCCGCAACTCGCCTCACGTCTGCTCACCGCCTTCAGCACGTGGAAGATGATGGAATCAACACGCCGGTCTCACGCGCGACGCGCGCTGCAATCCATCGCGCAAAAGACGAATCTTTCCCGCGATGTAGGAGACATTGTGAATCGGTCGCTTGAAGAAAGCGAAGCCGGTTAAGGTTAAGAGCGCGATGACAAGTGCAGCTGCGACTTATCCAAAACTATCCCCAGGCCAAGCCAGGAATAAGAATTTTTTATTAACCAAACCGCCGGCATAGCTAGACAAATCACCCGCCCGTGATTCTATTGTTAGTGATTCGGAGAGATGCGGCACGTCCTCCGAATGAGGACAGTAACGGTTCCGAAGGGAGCATCGCATGGCGGGGGCGGTGACCGCATGCGTACCCGCGCGCACGGGTACGATTCTGGGCGTAGCGCGATCGGACGCGAACCCGGCTTATCGTCGGCTCGAGCAGTACGAACCCTTGCTCCGGCTTGCAGTTCCTGCCGTTCTCATTCTCTTTCTCATCACGCTCGCCGGCAGCGCCTGGGTCCAGATCCGAGACGGTCGACGCGACGCCCTGCTCGATGCGATCCAGGACATCGACATCATTGCCTCGCTTTCATCCGCCAAACTCGGCACCTATCGCGCCCCTGCCGATAAAGCACAGGCCGCAGCACAACTCGTCGCCCTCACCAAGGAGATGCCAGCCAGCGCCCTGAGCCAGAGCCGCAGCCTCCTTCTCATCAATCAGTCCGGCGCTGTGCTTGCCATCCATCCGCAGACGGGTAGCGCGCCGCAGACGCTTGCTGAGGTTCTCGGCGATGCGCAACCGCTGGCGTTGTTCGCGGATCGTGCGGGTGTGATGACGATCAGGATGCCCGACGGCAACGAGGGCATTGCGACCGTTCGCTCGCTTCCCTCCTCCTCCGGTCAGATCGCCATCGTCCAGCCCCTGCCCCATGTTCTTTCCGGCTGGTGGACGCGCACCATCGGGCATGTCTCCCTGCTTGGCGCGACGATCATGGTGCTTCTCGGCATTGGCATCGCCTATATGATGCAGGCGAACCGTGCTCGCGCTGCCGACGAAGTTTGCGAGAAGGTGCGCGACCGCATCGACTCCGCCCTCAACCGTGGACGCTGCGGCCTGTGGGATTGGGATATCGGACGCGGACGCATCTATTGGTCCGATTCCATGTATGAGCTGCTCGGGTACGAGCGGCAGGACGAGTTTCTCTCGTTCGGCGAAGTGAACGCCATGATCCACCCTGAGGATCAGGATCTTTACGCACTCGCCGAACAGTTGGCCTCCGCCACCACCTCTCTCGCCGATTTCGAATTCCGCATCCGCAGCGTGACGGGTGATTGGGTGTGGCTGCGCGCCCGTGCGGAGCTGATGAATGATCCGGACGACGCTGCAAGCCACCTCGTCGGCATCGCCGTGGACGTCACCGAGCAGCGCGGCCTGGAGGAGAAGACCGCCCGCGCCGATGCGCGCCTGCACGATGCCATCGAGGCCATCTCCGAGGCCTTCGTGCTCTGGGACGCGAACAATAATCTCGTGCTCTGCAATTCGAAATTCCAGAAGCTCCACGAGTTGCCGTCGGATGCCAATCTCCAGGGCAAGTCCTATGCGGAGGTGATGGCCCTTGGCCGCCCGCCGGAAGTGCAGCACCAGTTCCTGCGCCGTGAGCAGCAGGATGTGGGCGCCCGTACTTTCGAAGCGCGTCTTCAGGATGGCCGCTGGCTGCAGATCAACGAGCGCCGCACCAAGGATGGCGGCTATGTGTCCGTGGGCACCGACATCACCGCGCTCAAGCGCCACGAGCATCGTCTCGTCGAGTCCGAGAAGGAACTCATCGCTACCGTTCTGGATCTGAAGCAGTCGCGCCAAAAGCTGGAAGCGCAGACGCATCAGCTGGCGGACCTCGCCGAACGCTATCTCGATCAGAAGGCGCAGGCCGAGAGCGCCAACCGCGCCAAGTCGGAATTCCTGGCCAACATGAGCCACGAGCTGCGTACTCCGCTCAATGCCATCATCGGCTTCGCTGAGGTGATGCAGAGCGGCATCTTCGGTTCGCTCGGCTCGGAGAAGTACGAAGAATATTGCGCGGACATCCGCTCGAGCGGTGAATATCTTCTGTCCGTGATCAACGACATTCTCGACATGTCGCGCATCGAGGCCGGCCGCACGACGCTGAAGAAGCAGCCACTTGAGGTTCATGCCTCGATCCAGCGTGCGCTGAGACTTGTGAGCGAGCAGACCAAGGCCAAGAACCTTGCGGTCTCGGTCGATGTGAATCCGGAAGACATCGTGGTTCCGGCCGACGAGCGTGCGCTGCACCAGATCCTCGTCAACCTGCTTCAGAACGCGACGAAGTTCACGAGCGAAGGCGGCTGCATCACGGTGCGCACCCGTCTCGCAGGCGGCGCGGTGAACATCTATGTCGAGGACAATGGCATCGGTATTCCAGACCATGCCCTGCACAAGATCGGCCAGCCCTTCGAGCAGGTCGAGACCGAGTTCTCGAAGAGCTACAAGGGCTCAGGCCTGGGTCTCGCCATCGCCCGCTCGCTCGCCGAACTGCACGGCGGCTCACTTCGCATCAAGAGCCAGGAAGGCCTCGGCACCATCGTCCTCGTCCACTTGCCGCTCACGGAAGCCACGAACGCCGACATCGCCCTGGCAGATGCGGCGGCCTGAAGGACCCATGAGCGCATTGAGAAAGCTCTAGGCAATCCGCCAGCGGCGCATTCCACCGTGGCATCATGTCAATGCAGAATGCGCTCGAACACGGCCCTCACCTGCTGGCGCATCTCGTTCATGTGCGTCAGCAGAACATTGGCATCCGGCAGGCCCGCGACCGTCGCAAGGCGCTTGAGGATGGCGGGAGGGGTTTTCGCAGGGTCGAAGGCGCCTTCGATGGTGAGGCGTTGCCATTGGAAAATCAGGCTGAATTGCCGGTGAGCTTCAACGAGAGCCCGGGCATCGTCCTCTGGCAGAAGACCACCCTTACAAGCCTCCTGAAACACGGCCTCCGGCTGGAGACCGATGAGGCTCGGATGCTCCGCTGCATGGGCCAGAACCAGGGCCTGGGCGATGAAATCGAGATCCGTCAGGCCACCCTTGGCGAGCTTGAGATCCCACGGATTGTCGTCACCCTTTTCCTGCGCGATGAGGGCGCGCATGTCGCGCACTTCCTTGCAGACATGCGAAGCGTCACGCTTCACCGCAACGATTTCATGGATCGCGGACTCGACCCGTTTTGCGAATTCGTGATCGCCCGTCAGCACCCGGGTCCGCGTGAGAGCCATGTGCTCCCAGAGATCCGCCTCGCTCTGCTGATAGGTGACGAAGCCTTTGAACTGGGAAGCAACGGGGCCCTTTCCTCCCTGAGGACGAAGGCGCAGGTCGACTTCGTAGAGGAGCCCTCGCCGCGTGGGCACTGTGAGCGCCGCCACGAGACGCTGGGTCAGACGCGTGAAGTAGACCACCACGTCGAGCTGGCGATGCCCCGTGCTCTCGCGCCGCTCCTCGTCGAAATCATAGATGACGACGAGGTCGAGATCGGAGCCTGCCGTGAGTTCTTTCGTGCCGAGCCGTCCGAGCCCGAGGATGACGATCTCCGCGCCCGGCACCCTGCCATGGTCGGCCTCGAATTCCTGGCGTACGCGCTCAAATGAAACACGGATGATGGCGGTTGCGATAGCGGCATAGGCCTCGCCTGCCTGCGCTGGGGAGATGATGTCGGAGAGAAGCCGCGCGCCGGTGATGAAGCGCATCTGCCGTGCCGCATCGCGGGCACGGTCGAGAAAGTCCTCATAACTTTCAGGATTGCCGATGATCTGCCGCACCTGTTCTTCGATGGCTACCTCGTCGACAAGCGGCACATTGAAGGCCGGGTCGATCAGCACGTCGAGCACATGAGGCGATTGCGCCACGGTATTGGCAAGGCGCGGAGCCGTTCCGAGCAGGTCCGCGAAGCGCAGGCGCAATCTGTCATGGGATTGAAGGATCGTGAGGAGCTCGACGGCGGCCGGCATGCGGCCGAAGGCGCTGTCGAGCGCGGCCAGAGCTCCGTCGGGATCGGCTGTGCCGCCGAGGGCCGAGAGCAGAGCGGGTGTGAGTTCCGTCAACACCTCGCGGGCGCGCTGGCTCGTGATGGCGGCACGCCGGCCGAAATGCCAGCCACGCACGGTCTCGGCCGCTTTCTCGGGTTCACGGAAGCCCATGCGTTGTAGCGTGGCGAGCGTCTCGGGATCGTCGGTGGTCCCCGTGAAGACGAGGCTTCCCACTTCGGAGGCTAGTTCAGGCCCCTCCTCGAAGAGCAGCGCGTAATGGCCCTGCACGATCTTGGCCTGATCCGTCAGAGCTTTCGAGAAGGCCTTGAGGTTGGGATAGCCGCAGAATTTCGCAAAGCGCTTGAGGTCTTCCTCATCCAAGGGCAAACGCTGCGTCTGCTCGTCTGCCACCATCTGCAGCCGGTGCTCGACGGTGCGCAGGAAACGATAGGCATGGGAAAGCTCATCGCGCGCCTGCGCCGTGATCCAGCCTTCATTATGCAACTCGACGAGCATATCGAGTGTCCGTCGCCCACGAAGAGCGGGACGCCTGCCGCCGAAGACGAGCTGCTGCGTCTGAACGAAGAACTCGATCTCGCGAATGCCGCCGCGCCCGAGCTTGATGTCGTGACCGGCCACCGCGATCTCATCATGCCCGCGCACGGCATGGATCTGCCGCTTCATGGCATGCACATCGGCGATGGAGGCAAAGTCGAAATACTTGCGCCAGATGAAGGGACGCAGCTCTTTGAGGAAATTCTCGCCCAGCGTCAGATCGCCCGCGACAGGGCGCGCCTTGATGAAGGCCGCGCGCTCCCAGTTCTGACCGAGCGTCTCGTAATAGACATAGGCCGACGACAGCGACATGGCCGTGGGCGTTGAGCCGGGATCGGGACGCAGGCGATAATCGACGCGATGCACATAGCCGTCCGGCGTGCGCTCCTGCAGCAGGCGGGAAAGCTGCTGGGCGATGCGGGTGTATATGGTGGTAGCCTCGGCGCCTTCCCTCAGCGCCGGCGTCTCGGGATCGAAGAAGATGACGAGATCAATGTCGCTGGAGTAGTTGAGCTCACCTGCCCCGTGCTTGCCGAGCGCCAGCACTGTCACGCCCGAGCCCTCGCCTGGTGTATCGGGATTGGGGAGCGTGATGCGGCCCAGATCGGCTGTTTCGGTCAGGATCAGATTCAGACCGCCGGCAACGGAAGCATCCGCGAAATCGGACAGAGCCTGCGTGATTTGCTCCGTACTCCAAAGCCCGCCGATATCGGCCAGGGCCACGAGAAGGGCATGGGAGTTCCGGTTCCGGCGGAAGGCGCTCACCGCATCGTCGCGGGTCATCTCGCCCGAGCGCACGCGGCGGAACAAGTTGGACTGATCATGGATGATGGAGGGATGGACCACTTCCGGCTCCTCCAGCGCAAGCCGTGCCATACGCACGGGGTCATTCGCCACGAGCTGCCAGAGGAAGGGAGAGTAATCGGCAAGCGCCAGAAGCAGGTCGCGGAACAGCCCCTCATCAAGGTGTGGCAGAAGCGCGGTGGCTTCCGGCTCTCCACGGGCGCGCTCGACGAACTCCGCCAGCTGTGCCTTCGCCTTCCTGAGGTCGGAAACGGGTGGAGCCTGCGTCAGGCGGCTAATGAGAGAGCGGTTCTGGTTCGGCACGGCCAATCACCCATGGTCTAGATGGGGTGAGTGTTCATGCCATGGAGCAAGAGGCAACCGAAAATTGCCCTTCCCTCCTTCGACTTCTGGCTCAGGCTGCCGATGGCAGAGCAGCCTGCGGAACCGAAACTTCCTTCAAGGGCAGGACCAGCACGACCCGCAGGCCAGGTGCATTATCTTCCAGCGCGAGGCTTCCGCCATGGAGCCGGACCACGGCAGCGGCAAGGCTCAAGCCCAGCCCGAAGCCCGGGCGCGAGCGTGCCGTTTCCAGCCGCACGAAGCGCTCCAGCACGTGATGGCGCTCTTCTGCCGGGATGCCGGGGCCATGGTCCGCCACGACAATCCTCACCTCCTTGCCGATGCGCTGGGCCGACACGGAAATTGTCTGTGGACTCCCATCGGGAGCTGCGCCGTATTTCAGGGCATTGTCGAGGAGGTTGGCCATAGCTTGGCCCAGCAATTCACGATTGCCGTGGATCGGCAACCCATCCTCGATGGAAACGTCGAGCGAAACACCGGCTTCCTCGGCCAGAGCCTCATAAAGCTCCGCCACATCCCGGACGGCCTCTGCGGCATCGAAGTCGGACAAAGCCTCACGGGCATTGCCAGCCTCAAGCCGGGCAATCATGAGAAGCGCATTGAAGATGCGGATGAGATTGTCGCTCTCCTCAATCGTAGCTTCGAGCGCTGCTTTCAGCTCGTCGGGAGTTTTGGCCGTCCGCAACGCTTCATCAGCCTTGTTGCGCAGGCGCGTCAAAGGCGTCTTCAGGTCATGGGCGATGTTGTCGGAGACCTCGCGCATGCCGCGCATCAGCTCGCCGATGCGGTCGAGCATGTCGTTCAGGTTCTGTGCGAGACGATCGAGCTCATCTCCCGTTCCGGCAACCTTCAAGCGACCATCGAGATCGCCCGCCATGATGTCGCGCGTAATATCCGTCATGTCGTCGACGCGTTTGAGGACGCGCCGTGCGATGAACCAGCTGCCAAGGCATCCCAGAACGCCGATGAACAGCAATGAGTAGCCGAAGGCACGATGGATAATGTCGCGCAGGCGAATGCGCTCTTCGATGTCGCGGCCGACCAGCAGGCGGAAATCGCCTGGCAGGAGATAGACGCGAACAAGAGCAACGTTCGGCTTCGTATCCGTCTCGTCGGTGCGATTATAGAGCGTCTCGAACTGCCCGACGCGGTCAATCACGCCGGGAGGCAGGGCCCCGACATTGCCGGCGATCCGCTCACCGACACTGGTGGTGACGAGATAAAGAGAAGCGCCAGGTGTGCGGGAGCGCCGCTCAACGGAATTCACAAGGCGACGAAGGCCGCCGATCCTGTATTGCTCAGATAAACCATTGATCTCTGCTTCGATAGCAGCGACGAACTGATCGGTCAGCAATCTCTGTGCACTCCAGGCCACATAGCCGAGCGTCACGAAGGCAAAGAGCGTGAAGATGAGAAGGTAGGCGAAGGACAGCTTGAACGCGGTGGTCCGGAAGAGCTTGCCGAGGGCCGTCATGAGAACACACTCATTCCTCGCCCTCCTCCACCAAACCTACACGGACCATGTAGCCTGCGCCTCGGATGGTATGGATGAGCGGCTTGTCGAAGCCCTTGTCGATCTTGGAGCGCAGGCGCGACACGTGAACATCGATCACATTGGTCTGCGGATCGAAGTGATAATCCCACACGTGTTCAAGCAGCATGGTGCGCGTGACCACCTGGTTGGCATTCTTCATGAGATATTCGAGCAGCCTGAACTCGCGCGGCTGCAGCATGATCTCCTGACCGGAGCGCGTGACGCGGTGGGACAGGCGGTCGAGTTCGAGCTCGGCAATGCGATAGACCGTCGGCTCGCCGCTGGGAGCAGATGTTCTGCGGCGTGCGAGAACCTCGACACGGGCCAGCAACTCGGAGAAGGCATAAGGTTTGGGGAGGTAATCATCGCCGCCGGCCCGCAAACCCTTCACACGGTCGTCGACCTGACCAAGGGCGGAGAGGATGAGAACCGGCGTCTCGACCTTCTGCTCGCGCAAGGAGCGAATCAGGGAGAGCCCGTCAAGTTTCGGCAACATGCGGTCGACCACGAGAACGTCGTAATCTCCCGCCTCGGCCATGGCGTAGCCATCGAGTCCATCGGCGGCATGGTCCGCCACATGGCCCGATTCCCGAAATGCCTTCACGAGGTAGGAGGCCGCCTCTTTGTCGTCCTCAATAATGAGAATCCGCATAGCCTATCTGTAACGCAATATGAGCCCGGCGGCAGGCCGGCCCTGGAGGGGAAAAGGCCAACCTGCCGCCGGGCAGAAGACACCAGGTGTCGGGGGCAATCAACACTGAAGGTTCTGGTGTCCTTACTCTTAACCTAAGGATCAGGCACCCTTCGGCTGGCTGCCGACCTCCAGGGTCACCGTCCGTTCCTTACCCTCACGCCACAGGGTGAGGGACAGGGTCTTGCCAGGCGTGGCCTGGGCGACTTTGCGGGAGAGGTCCTTCGCCTCGTTGATCGGCTGACCGTCCACGGCGATGATGGTATCGCCCGTGCGGACACCTGCCTTCGCGGCAGGACCGTCCTTGATCGCATCGGCCACCAGAGCGCCCTTGGCTTCCTTGAGGCCGATCGCTTCCGCGATCTCCTTGGTCACCGGCTGCATCTGCACGCCGATGAAGCCACGGGTCACGGTGCCCTTGTCCTTGAGCGAAGCAACGACCTGCTCGACCGTGCTTGCCGGGATGGCGAAGGCGATACCGACACTGCCGCCGGACGGCGAGTAGATCGCCGTGTTCACGCCCACGACCTCACCGGAGAGGTTGAAGGTCGGGCCACCGGAATTGCCCTTGTTCACCGGAGCGTCGATCTGGATGAAGTCGTCATAAGGACCTGCACCGATGTCACGATGCTGAGCCGAGACGATACCGGCGGTCACCGTTCCGCCGAGACCGAACGGATTGCCGACGGCAAGAACCCAATCACCGATGCGGGCCTTCTGCGAGGCGAGACGCACATAGGGGAAGTCGCTGCCGCCATCGACCTTCAGGAGGGCGATATCGGTCTTAGAATCCGTTCCGATCACCTTGGCCGGCAGTTCCTTGCCGTCATCCATGGTCACCGTCACGTCGGCGGCGTTCTCGACCACGTGGTTGTTGGTCACGACATAGCCGTCAGCCGAGATGAAGAAGCCGGAGCCCAGAGCCTGGCCGAACTGGCGCGGCTGCTGGCGACGGCCGCGCGGCCCGTCCTGCTGCTGATCGCGGAACTGGCGGAAGAACCGCTCCATGGGGCTGCCGGGCGGGAAATCGGGGAAGGCGAATTGCTGGTCGTCATCGTCCTGAGCAGCGACGTTCTGCACCTTGACCTTCACGGCCACGACGGCAGGCTTCACCTTGTCGATCATATCCGCGAAGGACGGCAGACCCTGCATCGGCTGCGCCATGGAGCGCAGTTCGGCATGGGCGGGATTGGGAGCAACGAGGCCGGTTTCGACAGCGCCGCCAGCAATCAGGGCAGCAATAGCCGCGGCACCGAGCCACTTCGCGCTACGTTTACGGAAGGAAGTGGAAACCTTGTCCAACATGTCTTCTCTCTCCTGAACAAACCTTTTTCGGTTCGTGTTGAGAGGAAGATGGGGGGTAGAGCCTTACGGTACCCTCACTCCAAGATGAAATATTGGTAAGGTTCGATCAGGAGGCAGATTGGTCTCGCCTGAGCAGCGCCTCAAGGGCTTTCTGCTCCTCCTGGTTGAGGGTTTCAGGAGCCTGGGGACGCCGGCGGAGAGCCGTATAGGCTCCCATCCCCCCCAGAACCAGCACGAGCACCGGGGTCAGCCACAGCAGCAGATTGTGGCTGCTGAAAGTGGGCTTGAGCAGCACGAACTCGCCATAACGCTTCACCAGGAAGTCACGAACCTGCTGGTCCGTATCGCCCGCTACGAGCCGTTCGCGGACGAGAAGGCGCAGATCCTTGGCAAGCTGGGCATCGGAATCGTCAATGGACTGGTTCTGGCAGACGAGACAGCGCAGACCAGCGGAGATCTCGCGAGCCCGCTTCTCCAGAGCGGGATCCTTCAGCACCTCGTCCGGCTGAACGGCGAAAGCCGAGACGCTGAGAACGAGGGTCGCCAGGAGGACAAGAACAAACCGCATGGCTCACTCCGCAGGAACAGCCGCAGCCGGGCTCGCCTTAGCGCGGGCGGGAGCGCCGATGCGCAGACGACGGTCCGTCAAAGAGACGCCGCCGCCCAAAGCCATGACGAGCGCGCCGATCCAGATCAGCAGTACGAGAGGCTTGTAATACATCCGCACGCCCACGGAACCGTCTGACTGCACCTCGCCAAGGCTGATATAGACTTGGCCCAGGCCGACGGTCATGATGCCAGCCTCCGTGGTCGGCATACCGCGGGTGACGTAGAGACGCTTCATGCTCTCCAGCGTCCCGAGCTCCTGGCCCTGCCGAAAGATGGTGAACACCGCCGCATCCTCCCGGTAGTTCGCATTCGTGCGGGGAACGACACGCTCGAGTCTGGCTTCGTAACCGCCGGTCGTGAGGCGCTCGCCGAGTTTGAGTGTTGCCAGTCCTTCAACGCCCCAAGCCGTGGCAGCGATGCCGATGACGGTGAGACCAACGCCTGCATGGGCCAGCACCGTGCCCCAGGCGGAACGCGGCAGATTGGCGGCTTTGCGCCAGGCAACAGATAGAGGCGTGCCCCTCGACCAGGAGCGTGTCACAATCTCGTTCAAAGAGCCGAGAACCAGATAGACGCCAAGACCGATACCGAGAGGCGCCGCAACAGGCCCACCGTATTTGAACGCGAACATCGCGATTGTCGCGAGAATCGACATTCCGAACACGGCGTAGAGACGCTGGGCGGTGCCCAGGAAGTTACCGCGCTTCCAGGCGAGCGTCTGGCCGAGCGGCAACAGCAGAAGAAGTGGGACGATTAGCGGCAGGAAGGTGAAGTTGAAGAACGGCGCGCCGACGGAAATTTTCTCGCCCGTCAGAACCTCCAATGCCAGCGGATAGAGCGTCCCGATCAGAACCGTCGCACAGGCGGTGGCCAGGAACAGGTTGTTCAGCACGAGCGCGCCTTCGCGCGAGACAGGCGCGAACAGCCCGCCCTGCTTGAGCATAGGCGCACGCCAGGCGAACAGCGCAAGAGAGCCGCCGATGAAGAAGATGAGAATGCCGAGGATGAAGCTGCCGCGTTCCGGATCAACCGCGAAGGAGTGCACCGATGTCAGCACCCCCGAGCGCACAAGAAACGTGCCGAGCAAAGAGAGCGAGAAAGTGAGAATGGCGAGAAGGACCGTCCAGACTTTCAGTGCATCGCGCTTTTCCATCACGACCGTGGAATGCAGAAGCGCCGTACCGGCAAGCCACGGCATGAGCGAGGCGTTTTCCACCGGATCCCAGAACCACCAGCCGCCCCAGCCGAGCTCGTAATAGGCCCAGTACGAACCCATCGCGATCCCAAGCGTCAGGAAAGCCCAAGCGCCGAGCGTCCAAGGACGCACGATGCGCGCCCAGACGGCGTCGATGCGACCATCGATCAGCGAAGCAATGGCGAAAGCGAACGAGATCGAGAAGCCGACATAGCCGATGTAGAGAAGCGGCGGATGGATCGCGAGGCCCGGATCCTGCAGCAGCGGATTCAGATCCTGCCCCTCGGCGGGAGCCGGAATGACGCGCGTGAAAGGATTCGACGTGATCAGAATAAAGAGCAGAAAGGCGATGGTAATCGCTGCCTGCACGGCCAGCGTATTGGCCTGCAATCGCTGCGGAATGCTGTTCCTCGCAAGCGCCACCACAGCTCCGAAGAGAGCCAGGATGAGGATCCACAGGAGCATGGAGCCCTCGTGGTTACCCCACACACCGGAGAGCTTGTAGATGAGAGGCTTTGCCGAATGCGAGTTCTCGACCACGTTGAGAACCGAGAAATCGGACGTCACATAGGCGACCGTCAGCGCCAGAAAGGCAAAGCCGATACAAGCGAAAACGGCCAGGCCTGTGACAGGCCCGACCGACATCAGTACGGGATCGTTGGCGCGTGCGCCCCAGAGCGGCACGACGAACTGGATCAGGGATAACCCAAGCGCCAGCGTCAGCGCGAAATGTCCGGCCTCGACCAACACGAGGGCTCTCCTTGCTTACTGCGTCTTCGGCGCGGCGTTCGCCTCGCCCTGCCAATGCCCCTGCTTCTTCAGGGCATCGGCGACTTCACGCGGCATATAATTTTCGTCGTGCTTGGCGAGAACGGAATCCGCGCGGAAAACCGTCGCGCTTTCAAGCACGCCCTCGGCCACGATGCCCTGCCCTTCACGGAAAAGATCCGGCAACAGGCCCTTGTAGCGCACCTGGATTGCGCCTTGAGCATCCATCACCTCGAAGGTGATCTGCTGGTCGGTGCCGCGTTGCACCGTCCCCTCCTTCACGAGTCCGCCGAGGCGCAGACGCGTGCCGGGCTGCACGTTCTTGGCCTGAATATCCGCCGGCGAGTTGAAGAACACGATGGTGTCGTTCATGGCGTAAAGCACAAGACCAAGCGCAATCGCGAGGATGCCTCCTGCTATACCAATCAAGGTCAGGCGTCTTTTTTTTCTGGTCATGGTCCGGCGTCAGTCAGTTTCAGTTCGCGTGCCATCGCATCGATGGTCTGCAGCCCAGCGTCATTCTGCGCCAGGGCTTGCCGGGCGCGCTCGGCAGCCGCCATGGCTTTGTCGCGCTGCCCGAGAACCGCGTAGGACCGGATCAGGCGCGCCCATTCTTCAGGAGATCCGCCCTGGGTCTCAAGGCGTTCGGCCAAGCCGGACACCATGCGGGCAATGTCTGCTGCTCCTATCTGGGGAGCATCCCCTTGCCCTGCAACGGGCTGCTCGCCTCCAAGGCTCGCCAGGCGCTGCCTGACGACGCCGACCCACGGAGCACCTTCCGGCGACGAGGAGAGAAGCTCACCATAGGCCTGCTTGGCCTTCTCGATCTGCCCGTCCTGTTCGGCAGCGACGGCAAGATAGTAGCGAGCCTTCGGCGAGGTGTTGTCCAACTGCACCGCTTGCTCGAAAACCTTCTGCGCTTCCGAGGAAACGAGGCCGTCCTTGGCAAGGACCATCACCTCGCCGTAATTCGCCAGACGGTCCGCGCTAGGACCGAGATAACGCACGGCAGACTCGTAGGCCTTCACCGCATCGTCGATACGGCCCATGCGGATATACACCGGAGCCACCACCTCCCAGCCACGACCGTCCTGCGGGTTCTGGGCCAGATGCGCCTCGATCTGCGAGATGGCGGCCATCAGATCCATTCTGTTATCCGGGGCCTGAGCCTGTTGCTCCGGTGGATGGGTCAGAAGATGCGGCGAGCCATAGGCTCCGTAGAGTGCGATAGCGACAATCGGGATCACGGACAGGGCCAGTGTCGAAGCGGCTCTGCGACGGCGCAACGCAGGCTCTCCCACGGCAGCCAAAGCATCGGTCGCCGTCATGCCTGTGGCACGCAGAAGGCGACGCCCGGCCTCGGCCTTGGCCGCTTCGGCCTCGCTCGGGAGCAGCACTCCACGCTCACGGTCCCGCTCGATCTCAGCGATCTGCTCACGATAGAACTGCGTATCCGGATCGACCTGCTGCACGGCAAGCGCGCGGTGGCGCGACAACGGCCAAAGCACCGCCATCACGGCTGCCGCCGTCATCAGCAAGAGTATGATCCAGATCACCATAAAATCCTAATTACCCCGAGTCCCCGTCAAGCACGACGGTGGCACGGTGTCACGCGTAAAAATACATAGGATTAGCCTCTATCCCCCGGCAGCTCGAGCACGGCGCGCAAGCCGCCCAGAGGAGCGGCCTCGAGCTTGAGGGATCCTCGATAGAGAGCTGCGAGATCGCTGACAATGGAAAGCCCTAGACCGGAGCCGGGCTTGGTCTCGTCAAGGCGACGGCCGCGCTTCAGGACCTCGGCTCTCGCCGTTTCCGGGAGGCCTGGGCCGTCATCATCGATGAGAAGACGAAACCGGGGGCGATCGTCGTCCTCGCGAATGAACTCGACGGAGATTTCAACCTTGCCTGCAGCCCATTTGGCCGCATTGTCGATGAGGTTGCCCGCCATCTCCTCAAGGTCCTGCTTTTCCCCCCTGAAGCGCAGGTCCCGCGGAATCGCAAGCTCAACCGCCAAGTCCTTGTCGCGGTAAATCTTGGCGAACGTGCGGGCGAGGCCCGCAATCACCGGCTCCACGTCCGTCAGTGTTCCCAACGTTCCAGCGAGAGCCGCAGCGCGGGCACGGTCGAGATAATAGTTCACCTGGTCACGCATGAGAGTTGCCTGCTCACGCACCCGGGCCGCCACCTCGTCGGGGGCATTCTCGGCCTCATTCATGATGATGCTGAGAGGAGTCTTCAGGGCATGAGCCAGGTTACCGACCTGCGTGCGAGCACGCTCTAAAATCTCCCGGTTCGTATCGAGCAGAAGGTTCAACTCGCTGGCGAGCGGGGAAATGTCGCGCGGGTATTCTCCGACGATCCTCTCCGCCTCCCCGCGACGGATTGCGCTGAGGGCACTGCGAAGATTGGCGAGGGGCCGCAAGCCAAAGCGGATCTGGAGAAGAGTGGAAAAGCCGAGCGCGAGCCCGAGAAGCGCGAAGGTGATGGTGAGGGCGAAGAGAAAGTCGCGCACACCCACATCGATTTCGTCGGCTGGACCCGCCACGCGAATGACGTAACGGCCGTCCTCTCCGAGATCGATGTCGCGCTCGATAATGCGAAGATTCCGCTCGTCCGGCGCCTTGCCGTAGCCGCGGCGGATCTGCCCGAACCGGTTGTCGCTGGACACCGCAAGGCTCGGCACCTGTCCGCCGAAGAGGGATTTGGAGGAGCGAATTTCATCCGGCTTGGCATTGGGCCGCGCCACCTGCCAGTACCAGCCGGACAGGGGCAGCTCGAACCGGGGATCGCCGATGGGACCGAGATCGCGATCCGGATCGCCTGGGGCGACAAGGTTCGAGGCCAGGGTGTTGGCATAGACGAGAAGGCGCTGGTCGAAGGCCCTCTCCGTATTGTCGCGATAGAGCGTCAGCAGGATCAACCCGGCGACGAGCAGGATCGCGAAGCTCCAGAAGACGGAGGAAACCGCGAGCCGGACGGCAATGGGCCGTCCGGCGAGACTTTTCAGGATTGGGCGGAAGCCGCTCACGATTTCGTTTGGGTCTGGCTCGCATCGAGGAGGTAACCCAGGCCGCGGACGGTCTGGATGATGTCCACGCCGAGCTTCTTGCGGAGGCGGCCGATGAAGACCTCGATCGTGTTCGAGTCACGGTCGAAGTCCTGGTCGTAGAGGTGCTCCGTCAGTTCGCCCCGGGAAACGATGCGCCCGGTATGGTGCATGAGATAGGACAGAAGCCGGTACTCATGCGAGGTAAGCTTCACCGGGTTCCCGTCCACCGCCACACGGCCCGAACGGGTGTCGAGTTTCACGGGACCGCAGGCGATCTCGCTCGTGGCATGACCCGTGGCCCGGCGCAGCAAGGCGCGGACGCGGGCCAGAAGCTCCTCCATGTGGAAGGGCTTGGTCACATAGTCGTCGGCCCCGGCATCGAAGCCCTGGACCTTGTCGCTCCAGCGGTCGCGTGCGGTCAGGATGATCACGGGCGTCTTCCTGCCCTCGCGGCGCCAGGCGGTGAGAACGGACACGCCGTCCACCTTCGGCAGGCCGAGATCGAGGATGATGGCGTCATAGGGCTCGGTATCCCCGAGGAACTGCCCCTCTTCGCCATCGAAAGCCGTATCGACCGCGTAGCCCGCCTGTTCAAGGGCGGTCACGATCTGCTTATTGAGGGTCTTGTCGTCCTCGACAACGAGAAGGCGCACGTTTCGAGCTTTCTTTTCAATGGACCGATTTCACACGGCCTGTAGAACCGTCGATCATCACTTGCACGATACGACCATCCTTTTGCAAGGCCATGATGACATAAACCAGGGCATCGCTGCTGCGGCAAAGATTGGCCCGCACCACATCCGCATTGGGAACCTGGCGGCGGGCCGTCATGACGGCCATGGCCGGCGCGACGACGCCCTTGGTGGCAACCGCCTCCTGCATTTCCCGGGGCGGCAGGCAATTCTTGAGGGCCGCCGTCGCGCTTTGCGCGGAAGCTGCCCCCATCATCCCCCACATCGCTATGACCAGCCAAACCAGACGCATGTCCGCCTTATGCCTTTGGAGCACTGAACGAAGCCTGAATATCCAATCTAGCCCGCAATCTGCTTGGTGGCCAAGATCCGGAAGACGGTGGAGGCGATGAAGCTGGCCGCCGCAATGAACTGGACCAGGGCCTCCTGGAAGGCTCCTGCATCCAGAGTCGAGGCATCAAAGCCGAACAGACCAAGGATCAGAGCGGCAAGGCCGATCAGGTTGGCCCAGACGGTCCGGCTGGCAAGAATGGTTTTGGTGTCCATCATGATATGTCCTCCTTGGACGGGTTGAGACGAAGATGCGAGCAGGATCGACTCCCGCTCGATGTCGAGAACCCGCCTGCGCCATCCCCGCCCGAAGATGGGCCAGTTAGCGAGACGGGACAGAAAACCGAGACGCTCTTGCGTCAGGCGGCGAATAGCGTCGATGGCATCGGTGCTCCGGGCAGCCTCGAGCGTGACGGGGCCGATCAGCCCATCCACTGCGACACAGAGGACCTTCTGCAGCAGCATGATCGCACGGTCCGGACCCGAGTTGACGGCAAGATCGAAGAGCGCGAGATCAAGTCCTCGGGGAACATCATCAGCGCGGACAGCATCCCAGTAGAAATGGCGATAAATCGCGGCCGCCTCCTCCGGCGTGAGATGACGGACGTCATCGATGGAAGCTGCATATCCTCTTGCCCGGGACAGTGTTTGAAGCGTGATCCCGAAATTCGTCGCCCCTCCGGAATCCCGAGGATGCCGAACGAAACCGCCCTCATGTTGCAGGACAAGCACCAGGGCCTGCTCGAAAGGTGATGAAGAAGCTGCCACGGCCTTGCTCAGAGTTCCGCATCCAGGGCTATGAAGGCGGAGCTTCCGAAATACAGGCTGCCGACGCCTCCGGGTGAGCCTGTGAACAGCGAACTGGACTGAAATCTCAGAACCAATGAGGAGGAATTGGCCGGCAGCGCCGTCGTCAGGGTGAATGTTCCGGTCAGTGTCACCCACGCTGTATTGGTGTTGCTGTAGAAAGCAATCTGGTTTCCGACAGGCGAGGTGTTCACCCACGCGGCGCCGCTCGTCACCAAGGTCGGGGCACCCCGCATCGGCGTGGGCAGGCTCAACGGAATATCGATGAGGTTGCCTGCAATCCTTTGCCCAAGGATCCCCAGGATTTTCGGAGAAATGCCGCTGACAGGCAGAGGCTGGTAATAGCGGCGGCAATGAAACTCTTCTGTGCCGCGTGCCTCACCGACCCAAGGCGTCGCGTAAGATCCGATCTCCAGCTTCACGTGCCTGAAGGAACACGCGTTCGGGGGATTCAATCTGACCACGACATGCCCGGTTTCCGTCTCATCGAGCGTGACCGATACGAAACGACGTCCGGAACCGGCCGGGATCGTCGCCGTCTTCGTTCCGATCACCACCGGCAATGGCCCGGATAGTTCTTCCACAGAGAGCGTCAGGGTCGATCCGCCGAGAGACGCACGTCCGCTCGATGCGGCGACATGCTCCACATCGATCACCTGATCGAGAGCCCCGATCAGCGTAATGGATCCGTCATCTGCGCGGCTGATCGTGCACCCTCCAGGTCCTCCTTTCCAGCGGTCGAAGCCATAGACGCCTTCACCTAACGCTCCTCCGACGAATCCTCTCTGGTTGACATTGAAAGAGGAGTTGATGAGCAGATTGGCGCGCGGCAGGTTCGACAATCCTTGCGGGAAGATACCGATACCCGTCGTTCCGTCGAGGACCAGCGCATCGATCCATTGCGCACCATCAGGCGAGACGCGGATGCTGAAATGATCGTTGCCGATGAGTCCCGTTTCCGCCCGTCCGCTGAAGCCGCGCTGATACACTTGTGAGAGGATATTGTCTGACCCGGCCTTGTTGAGAACGAAGTGCAGGTCTCCCGTTCCCCCCTCCTCCATGCTCAAGGCTGTAAACAGAGCCGCATTGAGCTTCGCAGAGAAACGGTTCAGGTCATCAGGATTGGTTCCGAGACCAAGGCGATCCACGTTGTCGATGACGCGGCAGAAATGACCCATATCGTGCCACTCTGCACCGTCGAAAACGACGATGGCGCTCTCCGCCTCAATATAGACCCTCCAGCCGGCACGTGGTGAGAAGAAGCGCCACATGCCGAGATCGAAAAGCGCGATCTTGGCCTCCTGACCGGAGAATGCGCCGGTTGCGCCCGTTCCGACGAGGTAACGATCTCCTTCGTCAGGAGTGACGGGAGGAGCAGCGCGTCCGCGCTCCTTCACGGCCAGATGAACGAGAGCATCCAGGGATGCGAGCGCTTCGTTATGCGTGACATGCTTTTGCGCCTGCGCAGCAGCGAGCAGCGGCAAAGCCAGATGAGGTGTGGAGATCATTGATGATGTGCCGTGAAATGAACAGGTGAATAATTTTCGTCATGGAGCGCCTAACATCCCCCTCATCCTGAGGAGCAGACGAAGTCTGCGTCTCGAAGGAGGATCCAGCGCGCACTGGAGGCTCCTTCGAGACGGATTGCTCACGCGATCCTCCTCAGGATGAGGGCTGTGTTGGGTTATCATCCTTAGAGAACAGGAAGGGCGACGCTTCTCTCGAAACCTCTTCCTGTGATCGCGCTGACCTGCGCGATGCGAAGACTGAGCATGGTCTGAGGAGCGTCGAAATCGAAGTCTTCTTGAGAAGCAGGATACAGAATGGAAGTCTGGCTGCTCGTCAGCGTGCGAACAACGCTTCCGGCCTTCAGGATGTCGATCTCATATCGCTCGGCATCCTCCGCCAGCGGCACATCGACGGGCTCCCATCCATCCCCACTCTGCCGAGTTCGACGAATCCATGAGATGCGCACTCCGCCTGCCTCACGCCGGAGGCTCACGTGAGCCGGGCTTTGGGGCTTGAGGGCTTCACGCTCCACTCTTGCCGCGATTTCAGTCATGGCCGGATCGGCATGATCGCGCCCTGCAGGACCGACCCTGTAGCGCCAGGTCAAGCCAAGATCGGCCAGGTCGCTGGTGAGAGGAGCAATCGCTTCGTCGAGGCGAACGATGAGAGCTCCCTCCAGTACGGAGCGGCTGGCCTCCGGCTCCGTTCCCGCCAATCCGCGCAGGAACCGCGACAGGCGGTAGGTGCGCTCACCGACCATCTCGGCCCGAGCGGCGGAAAGGATTTCCCAGCGCCCATCCGTGCCCTTCACCGCAAACAGATTGCCGCCGGCCAGCACCGTTTCGTCATCGAGGGAAGCGATTGCGCCGGAGGAAATCTCGATATCGAGAACAGCCTGCGGATCCCATCGCCAGAGGGGACCCGAAGGCAACGCTGTTTTCGTTCGCCCGATTATGGCCGGAAGATCGATAATCCGATGCGAATTGAAACTGGTGCCGGCTCCTGAACGCCAGACGGTCACTGCCCCTGGCCAAGGGTCTGCGGCAACCGCGATGTATTGCAAGGGAGTGGGATCGTCGAGAGCGGCAGGCAGATCGAGAATGACAACCTGCGGCTTGCCAGGAACAGGCGGCGGTCGGCGAACAGGCTTTGAAATCGAGGAGCCGGGCCTTTCGAAAACGGCAGGCTCTACGGCCCGCGTGCTGAGCTTGCGTGCCGGGCCATCCGTGATCCGCACCACGCGGTGAAGTTTAGGCCCCGCGTCGGTGGGAAGTGAGACGACGTCTCCCGGCTCAAGATCGACGCGCCGAGAGGATAGCTCGAACTCCGCCCCTTCCCGCCCCGCCCAGAGATCCTGCAGCCAGGCATCTGCCAGGCGCTGCGCTTCGGCACGGCGGGTAATCATAGCGCAATCGGCCCGTGATTCCCGCCGGCTCGATCCTGACAGGCGGCGAGAGGCCACGGCGGCGCGGCGATAATCCTGCTCGCTTTCCGTGTAGCCGATCTCCACTTGCTGAGGCAGCTCGGTTTCCTGGGAGCGCGTGAGCTTGAGCGAGGGCTCGCCCTCGTTCACCACCAGGTCGTTCTTCGTCAATGCGATGACGGCCCGGCCGCCTCGACCTTTCCAGGTGATGCTGCCGCCACTGGCGACCGCCTCGACACCGAACAGCCCCATGAGAGGCTCGAGCGCTCCACGAAGAGACATGGGCCTGTCGATGACATAGCCGTCCATGAAGCCATCGACAGGGAGCGCTCCCGGATCACTCAAACCGAAATCCCTGAGAATGGCCGCGATCAACCGGTCGAGAGGTGCGCCTTCGATCCGCCCCGTGATCCAATGGCCGGTGTCCCAATTGGGCCCATCGCTCCAGACCGTATCGAAATCGGGGAAAGCGGGAAACGGCCGCGCATCCCAGGCCCAGACGAAGATGCCGGCTGGATCGACCATGCGTCCATCATAGACCGACGAAATCGGATTGTAGGCAGAGGAGAAGCCTCGTTGCGCGGGATCGAACCGGGACAGGATCGCTTCCAGGGCACGCGCTTGCACGAGGTCGTCACGGACCCCGCGGGAGAAAGGCGGATAAGCGGATTCCGATGATTTCGGATCGGGAAACACATTTGGCCCGTTAGGACCCTTGTCCACTGCCGGGACGCCGATCTCAGTCAGCCAGATGGGCTTCGATTGAGGATTCCAAGCGGTCGCGATGGTTTCAACGCCACCGACACGCTCAACGTGCCGGTTCGTCCACCAGGAAACGAGATCCTTCGCGCGAAACACCCATGGCTTGTCATAGGCACTGTCGGTAATCGGCCGGCGGTTCTGCGCCGCACGATCGGCGGCATTGGCATAATACCAATCGAAGGCTTCGCCGCTGCCCAACCTGCTGCGCAGATAAGTCACGTCGTAGATGCTGCGTGCGTCAGCCAGATCCGCATGATCGGAACTGTCGCGCCAGTCGGAAATCGGCGGGTAGTAATCGATGCCGACAGCGTCGATCTCCGCATGGCTGAAGAGCGGATCAAGCGGAAAGCGAACCTCGCTGCCTCCACCAAGTACATGGGCGCCGTATTCGGTCCAATCTGCAGCGTAGACAATTTTCGTGCTGCTTCCCAGGATGGGGCGGATCTGCCCGAGCAGCGAAATCAGATAACCGACAGCAGGATAGCTTCCGGGAGCCTGGCGCACACGTGTGAGACCCACGAGCTCGCTGCCGATGATGAAGCCATGAACGCCGCCTGCATCTTGCGCGAGCTGCGCATAATGGCGGATGAACCTGTTGTAGCCGTCGTCACGGGCGAACCATTGATCGACTTGAGCCGCCGCAGCGCTCGTCCCGTCGGGCGTGCCTGATTGTCCGGGCGCGGGATGGCACGTGATGCGCCCGCGCCAGGGATAGGCCGGCTGGCCAGTGCCGCCATAGGGATCGGGCAAAGCATTTCCGGATGGAATGTCCATCATGACGAAAGGATAGAGAACGACTTCGTATCCCCTCTCCTTCAAACTCCTGATGAGACGAATGACCGTTTCATCCGAAGGCGTGCCGCCATAGGCAGGCGATTCATTGACCAGGGATACAGCCTTGGCCTCGTCCCGCGTTACGCCGGCCACCGACCAGGTCGCACCGTCCGTCGTCTTGGTCTTGATGTCGACCCTCGGCTCGATCAGGCACGCGCCTGCTCTGAGATCGCTGCCGAACCAGCTGACCACGAGAGAGACGCGCTTGACGTTAGGGCAAAGCGCCTCCAGCGCATCGAGGGAAGCCATCACATCTGTGCTTCGCCGCATTTGATGGCGGTTCTCAGGCCTCGTCTTTCCGAGATCGAACACCTGCATCACGGGCAGCGTATCATATCCGAACTCGCTCGCGCCCGGGATCAGACAGACGGCACGGATCATCCTGTTGAGGCCGTCCACCGGCCGCACCACCTCGAAGGAAAACTGAGGAATACGATTTCCGTAATCCTCCAGCGGCAATCGCTCGAACACCACATAGGCCAATCCGCGATAGGCCGGCGCATATTCTGCGCCCTCCTTTGCGACGATGAGCGGATCGGCGGCTTGCGTTTCCGATCCCCGGTGAACGCGCATGGTGATGCCGGCAAGGTCGATCTCGCGCCCATCCGCCCAGACACGACGAATGAAGGCGATCGGCCCTTCACAGAGGCCGACAGCGAGATTGGCAAAATACGAGTAGGTGGTGGTGACCGTCTTCGGTCCGCTCATGCCCTTGCCGCCCTGGGTGCCGGACCGTTCGATCTTCGTGTTCACTACCTCCTCCAGGCGCGTTGCCCAGATAAGCTGTCCACCGATCCGCGCGCGCCCATAGACCCGCGGAATAGCAGCGCCCTCCGTCGAGGTGAGACCGTCGATTTCCTTGAGGCGGGGACCTTCGACATATTTGGTATTGCCGCCGCCGAAGAGCGCATTGTCGATGGCAGCGCCTGCGAGACCACCGAGAGCCCGGCCTGCCATCGCGCCCAGAGGTCCCGCGACCATGCCGCCCACGACCGAGCCGACGGTTTGAAGAACGAGTGTGGCCATGGTCAGTGTTCCGGAAAGCGAAAGGCATAAGCGAGATGACGCCGCCACCACGGCGCGAAGGCGACCTCCGCGACCGAGGCTCCGTCATGGGCATGGATCATGGTCTCGGTCGAGGTTGCGATGGCGCAGTGCTTGGCTGGAAGAGTATCGCGCCAGCGAAAGAGCAGAACGTCTCCCGGCTCGAACGCCGCCACATCGATCGCGACGAGATGACGGCGTGCGGCCGCAACGAGCGTATCGGCGCCAGCCTCCGCCCAATCGGGCGAGTAAGGCGGCGGCAGCTCCGGCTCTATGCCCAGAACGCCTCGCCAGACGCCGCGCAAAAGGCCCAGGCAATCGCAGCCCATCCCTTTCAGGGACGCCTGATGGCGATAAGGTGTTCCGATCCACGAACGCGCCTCGGCGATGACCCGCGACGAGAGAGCCTCGCTCATTTGAACAGGCTCCCGCCGTCGAGCCCCGGCTCGCCCTGCTGCGGCATGCGGATGATGAAATCGTTGCCGGGCATATGGGGGAAGCCGCGGAAGTTCGCGACGTTGCCGAACTTCCTGCGGCAGGTGGCGTGGGTCTTGTCGCACCCGGCCGTCACGCGGAATGTATCGCCGATCCTGATCGCCTGCGGCGCGCGCTGCCAAAGGTCGAACTCATCGGTGCCGTTGATGGCCCGATGCACCTTGATCTCGACGGAGACGCCCACATTGGCGCCGCTCGTCCAGGTGAGCTTGCCTCCCGTGCACCATCCATCCGCGAAGCCGATGCCGGAAGCGGCGACGCCGAGAAAGCTATCGGTCCGCGTGACGGTGCCCGTGTCGGAATAAGTCGATGACGAGAGATTCACGCCGCACTTGGAATCGCCCAGATCGGCCGAGCAGGTGGCGCGGAACAGGCGTCCCCGCTCCTCGTCATAGCGGTGCATGAGCCCGCGCACCTCCGCGACGAAGCTGCCGTCGGCGCGGCGGATCTCGCCGATCGAGCCGATTTCGAGAAGCAGACGCTCCGCGACATCGCTCCAGTTCACGAGCCAGGTTTCCACGCTCGCATCGTTGTAAAGGCCCGAGGAGATGTCGTCTTCCGTCAACCCGGCCGACATGAGCGCGCCGGAGACCTCGCCGCCGCCGACGACGAAACCGAGTTCGGCACTGGCCTCCGCCGCTTCCAGGCCGGACCGTGCGGCAAAGACGGTCCCGCCGAAGGTGAGATCACGGTCGTGATCGGTGAAGCCGAAGCTCCTGCCGTCGCGGCGGATGAGCTTCCAGCAATGGCAAAGTGTCGTCGTCCCGTCCGCCATATGGGCGGCGAGGTTTGAAGGAATAGTGCGCATGATGATGGGTGCCTTAGGGAACGATCTCGATCAGTGGGATTTGCGGAATGCCGCCCGCCTCGAAGGTCGAGAGATCGATGTCGAGCTCATCCGTGTCGAAGCGCACGGGCACGTCGAAGGCAAAGCCTGCCGTAATGACAGCCTCGGCAGGCGGGGCTTCGGCAAATGTCACGAGCCCGGTCGTCGGATCGCAGTTGAAGGCGGCGCCCACCTCCTGCTCGACACCATCGACGGCCACTTTCACCGAGCCTCCCACGGGCTTCGTGATGGTGCGGACATAGGGCGCGAAGGACGAGCCATAGGTCTTGACGAGCTGGAAACTCTTCGTCGCGCCGTCCCCCGTGCCGATCCGCTGGTCGAGGGGCGTCGGCTCTCTCGAGGGCTCGCCCGAGCGCCAATCGGTGCGGTCGCGGAAGCGGAAACCGTAGAGCCTGCCGCGCCGCTCCTCGAAGAAGGCGATCACCGCATGGAGCGCATCGACAGTTCTCACCCCCAAGCCCGCATCGTAGCGGCGGCGGGAGGAGGCCCAGCGGCTGTTGCGGTGCTCGCGGCCGGAGGCCAGCGTGACGATATCGGTGCGCCGCACGGGCCCTCCCCGGCTGCCCAAGGAGACATCGAGGGGGAAGCGAACCTCATGGAAATCGGATGCCATGATCCATCCTTCGCGAACATGAAACGAAAAAAGAGGGGGTGGCGTTGACGTCCCGGCAGGACATTCAGCCAGGATATTCAGCAGGGAGAAGGCAGGCGATGAGCAACGTTCCCAACGACCTCACCGAGGATTTTCCGGACAAGGCCGATCGGATTCGTCAGTTGAAGGCGAGCGACAATCGCTTCGCGCGGCTCTATGACGAGTACAACGAGCTGAACCGCACCATTCATCGCGTCGAGACCCGGGTGGAACCTAAGCCCGAAGAGATCGAAGAAGAGCTCAAGCGTCGCCGCCTGCAGATCAAGGACGAGATCATGGCGATGCTCGACAGCGGGAATGCCTGAGCCCTTTAATCCTTACATGCCGCGCTGGCCCCGGGCGACGGCCCGCGCCAGCGCGGCGGACACCTGCGCCTCGGAGCGGCGAAAACTCTCCGCGTCCGGGGTCGAGATATTGACCGTGATCGAAGCGGGACGTCCTCCGCCGGTACGGACACCGAGCTTGCCGTCAGGCCCGCGGGCGAGCGGCATCACGGCCTCGGCTCCCCTCTCGCCCATGATTCCGAGGCCGCGACCTAACGGAAAGTAGGTCGGCGCCCCCACCACACCGCCTTGCGCGAACGGCATCACCATGCCGCGCGAGAACACACCGCCTTTGGCGAAGGGTGCCGCTGCGGCAGCGCCGCCGAAAAGGGAGCCGAAGAGCGAGCCTATTCCCTTGAAGAGACTGCCAAACAGATCTCCACCATTCATGGGGAGGGAACCTTGCAGGGGCTCGGCCGTCAGCCCCTTCAAACTCTGACTCAGGGCGATCTGCAGGGGCCCAAGCGCGAGACGTAACCCTGTTTCCACAAGAGACTCGCGCACCTTCTTCAAAACAACGTCGAATTTCTTGCCCTCAGCAATGTTCTTTGCGAAAGCATTGGACAAAGAGTCACCGAATTTTTCGGAGAGGCCGATGAGAGTATCGAGCTGGCGCTTTCTGTCTTCATTCTCCTGTTTGCTACCGGTCTCAGTCTTGTCTGGCAGCTTACTCAAAATTTCTTCTCCCAAGTTTAAATCAATTCTTGCCATTCCGCTGGTCAGCGTGACGGTCGGTTGCATGAGCACCCCGCCGACACGGTCTTATTTCAAGACACCCGGGATCAGTGATGCTCAATGGAGCCGGATCGACGACGAGTGTACGTACGAGGCGGAAAAAGCCACCGCCTCCGACTATTCAGGGGCCGTCTCCTACACATGGAATCGGCTTTACGCCCTGTGCACCAAATTAAAGGGTGCAACCTTCGTCGGCAGAGTCACAATGCCTAAGGAGGAATGGAGGCGGATCAATAATCTTTGTGAAGGCGAGGCAGCGGCTGCCGTTGCCGGCAGACCAGCTTCCAGAACTCGGGACGAATTGAAGGAAGATCTACAGGTTGAATGTCTCAAGCGGAATGGGGCTGTGTTCCGGCAATCCTATTATCCATGAGATCCAACTTTCTCGAAGGGACTTAATCATCACTCACCGTCCGGAAACGTCTTCATCATCCGCCTCAAATCCTGGCAAAGCGCAGGCTCCATACGCCTCCCACCACTCAAACCTTCCCAAGCGGCGAACAATTCGCGCGGCGTTGCGCGCCAGAACTGGTCGGGGCTCCACCGCAGAACGCTTAAAGCCAGCATCATCGCGTCTTCCCATGGAAAGACCTGCGGCTCGCTCAAGCGTCCTGCGGATGCGGAGGGTTTGAGGGAGTGCTCTCCGCACCGAAGGTGACGACGAGGAGATCGGCGACGGCCGACGCTACGGGCTCGATGCCGTCGGAGAGCGGCAGGTTCGCCACCTCCGCATCGCTCACCTCATGACCACCGCCGCGCAGCGCAACCGCCAGCAGCCTCAAGAGATCCCGGCTCGACAGACGGCCCGTGCCGAAGCGTTCGGCTAGAGCCACGAGATCATCGACGCCGAAGGCTTCCTCCAGTTCGGCGAGAGCCCCAAGCGTGAGGCACAAGGTATAACGCTTGTCGCCCCATTGCAGCGCGACTTCGCCGCGTCTTCTGTTGGCCATGACGCGTTCCTTCACAGCGCCACGAAGGTCAGGGCGCCGGCGGATTCGAAGGCCATCTCGAACGTGACCTCGCCCGCATGATCGCCGCGATATTCGAGGCTGGTGATCTGGAACGGACCTTCGATGCGCCCGAAATCGGGAACGATGATCTGGTAGGTGAGAATATCGCCGTCGAAGAACACCTGGCGCATGCGCGCATCCGAGGCTTCATCCTTGAACACGCCGGATCCGGTGATGCCGGCGCGGCGCACGCCGACGCCGGCCAGCAATTCCCGCCAGCGTCCGGCGGATTCCGCGCTGGTGACATCGACGGTCTCGGCGTTGAACGAGATCTGGCGGGTGCGAAGACCGGCCACGGTCACGAAGCCCGTGCCGCCGTCGCTGATCTTGACGAGCAGGTCCTTGCCCTTCTGAGCAGGCATGAAGAAGTCCTTTCTAAAATGACCATTGAGATCTTTGTGCCGTGACTCGTCTCTCCTGCGTCATGGCCGGACTTGATCCGGCCATCCACGTCTTGGAAGCATCGCGCTAAGAAGACGTGGATCCCCGGGACAAGCCCGGGGATGACGGGAGAGCGAGTCTCAGCTCATCCGCGTTCGGTGACGGCGCGAAGATGAAGGGTGACGCGGGCAAGCTGCGTGTCCTTGTCCCGCGCGGAGGCAATCTCCGCCACACGCAGGTTCACGAGCCGGTGGCCGTCGAGCGTGAGCGGCGCATCGTCGAGAAGGGCGGCGAAGCGCTCGGCTGCCGAGAGGCCCGTGCGGGCGCTGCCGCGCTCCGACCACACCACGATGGTGAGATCCTGCTGGTGCCCGCGATCCGTGTCGGTGGACCAATCCTGCGCCGTCACATCTCCGAACAGGGCATAGACCGGCTCAGCATTCCGAGGCGGCTCATCGTAAAGACGCAAAGTTCCGCCCATGAGAGTCATCAGCTCCGCGTCTCCCGATGCCGCCTCCAGAATGGCGCGACGGAGCGCGAGGATCGGGCTTGTCATGCCTTGATCTCCTCGACCAGACAGACGAGATCGCGCCTCAAGCCGTCCGGATCGGAGGCCGCGCGAATGGCGAAGCGGCGAAGGCCCGAGGTCAGGCGCATGGCGCCCGTCACGCCGTCGCGATAGCGCAGGGTGATCTTGTGGGTGAGGCTCTGCTCGAGGCGGTCGGCGCGCACGCGCTCGGAACCGGAGAGCATCTCCATCGCGCCCCAGACCTGCGGTCCCTGCCTGTAGGAACGAATCACGCCGCCGAACCCGTCAGGGCTTTCGAAAGGCACTTCGAGAACGAACCGGCGCGCCCGCGCGCCGATAGATAAGGTTTTGGTTTTCATGGGAACACGCGAAAGAAAATTGATCTCGCGTCATGGCCGTCCTCGGACTTGATCCGAGGATCAGCCCGGCCATCCACGTCTTGGAAACGCTGCGCATTGAAGACGTGGATCCCCGGGACAAGCCCGGGGATGACGGGGAGGAGGCTTAAAGACGTGCCCGCTGGAACGGAGCCGTGAGCGCCATCGCTTCCGGCGGCAGGATCTGCTCACCCGCCACATCACCCCGGTTCTCGTACCAATGGGCGACGAGGATCCTGATCGCGAGCTTCAAGGGAGCGGGCACCGCATCGGGCGAAGCGCCGTAACCGGCGTGCAGCGCGATCTCGATGCCGTTTCTCGGCTTGCCGGGCTCCGGCGCATTCGTGATCAGGATCCAAGGAGGATCGCTTGCTGGATCGACCTCGATTGAACCGGCTGGGACTTCAATAGGTATGCCTGCGGCGTCGAACACCTTGATGCCGTCCACCGCGAGCAGAGGCGATATTGGGAGCGGCACCTTGCCACCTATCGGCCAGCGATCCATCACTACGCGCCAGCGCTGTTCGATCAGGATGCGTCGGGAGGCGGATTCCACCATGAGCCGCGCAGCCCTGATGAGCCCGGAGATCAGATCGTCCTCCGTCTCGTCATCGACACGCAGATAGGCCTTCATCTCAGGCAACGTTACGGGCTCGACGGCGGGGCCATCAACGAATATCGGGATCATCGCAACAGGAATCCTTCCATGATGAATCGTCTGATCACGCTCTCCCTCGCCCTGTCGCTTGCCGCGACCGGAGCAAAGGCCATCGTCGGCGGCGCGGAGGACCAAGGTCCCCTCGCTCGTCAGAGCGTGATGGTGTTGAGTTCGAATGGCGGCGTCTGCAGCGCCGTCGTGGTGGCGCGCGACGTGGTCCTCACCGCAGCCCATTGTGTGACGGGCGCGGACGAGCATCGGGTGCATTTTCGCGACGAGACGGGCGAGCCGGTGCTGATCAAGCCCTCCGCGAAGGCCGTGCATCCGGGCTACAACGCGAAAGCCATCGAGACCCGACAGCGCTCCATCGATCTGGCGCTCGTGCGCATCCCCGAGGCTCTGCCGGAGCGTTTCGAGCGGGCGACGCTCACCGGCACTAGGCCCGCCAAGGGTGAACCGATCATCGTCGGCGGCTATGGACTGGCCCGCGAAGGCGAGGCCAAGACGACGGGAACCTTCCGCACCGCGTTGCTCACGGTGACGGAGCCCTTTGGCCCCAGCAGGATCCTGCTCTGGTCACAAGGTTCCGGGGTCGCGGGAGCCTGCCAGGGCGATTCCGGAGGGCCGATGATCTCGGGAACAGCCATTGCTGCGATCATATCCTGGTCATCACCATCACGTGGACAGAGCTGCGGAGGAGCAACACAGGGCATTCTCCTTGGCCGGCAGAAGGAATGGATCGACCGCACTCTCAAAGCGTGGAACCGTGCGGCGTTGTGGGACCGCAACTAAAGCTGGAAAAATCAAGCGGGGCGGAACTATCCTGCATTGATAGCCCTTCCCCTACGTAACGATTCCCCTCACCTCATAATCCCGATGCGCGCCCTTTCATTGATTGCTTTCCTCGCTCTCACCCTTTTTTCGGGTTCCGCGCAGGCCGTTCTGCTGGGCGCGACGTCGCGGGATCCGAATGGATTGCGGCGCTCGGTCGTGTCCATCGAAAATTCAGCAGGAGAGCTTTGCTCCGGCGCTCTCATCGCCCCAGAGTTGGTGCTGACCGCCGCCCATTGCGTGACGGATTCAGCCGCTTATCGCGTCGTCGCCGTCAGTCGGGCCTTCAAGCCGCAGCGGTTCAGGGTCGTTGCTCTGGCCGTGCATCCCTCCTTCGTGACAGGCACCACTCCCCGCACGCAGCCCGGGGTCGATCTCGCGATCCTGCGCCTTGAGCGTGCGCTTGGTCCGGAGTTCCTGCCGCTCGATCCGACGCTCGCGGGCTCGATCGATGTCGGCGACGAGGTGACCATTGCAGGTTTCGGCGTGTTGAGCGAGCGGCGCAAGCAGACTGCACGTGTCTTACGCCAGGCCAATCTTGTTTCGCTCGGCCCCATCCAGGTGGCCAACCGCGTGCTGATCGTGGTCGACCGCCAGCGATTGGCGGAAACGAGCGGCGCCGGCGCCTGCCGGGGCGATTCCGGCGGGCCGATCCTTGCCGCAACCCGGGACAGCTATCTGCTCTACGGCATTGTCAGCTGGTCGAGCGGCGCCATGCGCACGCGCGAGCCCAGCGCCTGCGGAGGCCTGACTGCCGTGACACCCATCGTCGAGCATCTTGGCTGGATCAGGCAAGCCGTCCGCAGCCTCGCCACCTCCGAAGGTGCGTGGGCGAGACGCTAATCTCGCCCACGCATTATTTAGAACACCCAGCAAACCCCTTCCCTCATCCTGAGGAGCAGCCGTGAGGCTGCGTCTCGAAGGAGGATCCAGCGCGCACTGGAAACGCCTCGTTCCCCGGATCAAGTCCGAGGACAGGCTCTTCGAGACGGATTGCTGGCGCAATCCTTCTCAGGATGAGGCTTAAGGAGACTTCGTTATTACCGTTACGCGGCAAACTTCAAAAGCTTGATCGCCGCATAATCCTGCACGCCACCACCCACGCGCTTGGTGGTGTAGAACAGCACGTAGGGCTTTGCGGAATAAGGATCGCGCAGCACGCGCATGCCAGCCCGGTCGACGATCAGATAACCGCGCTTGAAATCGCCGAAGGCGACGGCGCAGGAGCCGGCCGCGATGTCAGGCATGTCCTCGGCCTCCACCACGGGGAAGCCCATCAGGGTCGCGGACTGGCCGAGGCTTGCGGGCGGTGCCCAGAGATACTGGCCGTTCGAGTCCTTGAACTTGCGGATCGCGCTCTGGGTCTTGCGGTTCATGACGAAGGAGGCGTTCTGGCGATAGCCCGCCTTGAGTGCATAGACCAGTTCCACCAGCACATCGGACGGGTTGGTCGATGGGAAGGCCGCGCCGCCCGTATGGACGGCACCAAGCTTGCCCCAGTCCCAGGTGTCGTCCTCCACGATATCCGATGCGAGGAAGCCTTTCGGCTTGTTGACGCCGTCGCCGCTCACGAAGGCAGCGCTCTCCTGCTCGGCGAAGGCGGCCTCGACCTCTTCCGCGATCCAGCGGTCAATGTCGACCACCGCATCGTCGAGAAGCGTCTGGGTCGCCGCCGGCATGGCGTAGAGTTCCATGGCCGGGAAGCTGAGTTCAGAGAGCGTCGGACCGGCGGTCTGGGGACGCGCCGCCGTCTCGCCGACCCAGCCGGTGGCCGGGCCCGTGGTGGAGAAGGCGCGCTTGTACTGACCGCCGGAGATCACGCGCACCGACGAGATCGCACGGATCGGCGAAATCGCGGAGAGACGGCGCAACACTTCCGTCTCGATCGTATCGGGCACGAGATAGCCGCCATCCGGGCCGGAACCGGCGGAAAGTGCCTTCTCCTCCAGGCGCTTCAGGCCGGTGGCCTCGCCAGAGCGCATATAGGCGTGGAAGGCCGCCTTGTGCTCGGTCAGCATGGGGTCGCGCGGATGCTCCGCGCTGCGGCCCAGCGGCGGACGGGAGCGGTCGAGAGCGAGACGATCGAGGCGACGCTTGGCATCGTCGAGCGCGGTATCGATGCGGGCGAGCTTTTCTTCCGTGACGACGTCGCTCGTCAGGCGCGTCTCGATCTCGGACAGGCGCGTGTCGTTAGCATCCTTGAAGGCCTCGAAGGCGCGGGCGAAATCCTCGAAAGCCGACGCGACATCGTCGGATACCGATTTGGTTTCAACAACAGGAATCATATCAATCCAAAGGTTCTGAAAAGGGTGGGCTTCAACGAAAAGGCCCGCCGGAGGGCGGGCCATTATTCCCCTGTTGGGGGAATAGCTTAGCGATGTCGGCGGCGATGGGTGTGACGGGTGCTGGCCTGCACCTGGTGAGTCACGGTCGGGCCAGCCATTGCGCCGACCGCACCGCCGACGATCGCACCGGGCGGGCCGGCCACAGCGCCGACGCCGGCACCGACGGCAGCACCGCCGACGCGTTCTTCAGTCGTGGTGCAGGCCGCGGCCGCGAGACCGAGAAGGGCCACGAAAACGAGCTTCCTCATGAAATCCTCCCGAGAAGGCGGACGGCAGCACGATCAATGCCCGCAGCGTCCGCATCTCCACGGGCTTGCGGGTAACGCGCTCGGCCAGCCAAGGTTCAGGAAAATAATCGAGCCGCCGTGGCGCGAATGGATGAGGCGAGGTTTTTTGGCACCTGCTTCACGGTTTCCACCCGCGCTCCCGGAAGCATCGGAAAGGTCACGACAGAGATCTCCCACAGATCGAGCTTTTCGAGGCGACGCAGGCCGGTGGGCCGCTCAACTCTCGCCCGCTCCACTCGAAATCCGATGGAGAGCCCATCGACGGCACCCTCGCGCATCAGTGCATGGATATCCCGCGCCCGCTCGACGGCGAGATTGAGCTTGCCGCGAACACGAAGCCCGCGCCGGTCCTCTTCGATGGAGAGCCACCGGCCGATGGGCGTAGCGGGATCGTGCTGCCAGAGCAGCCGCACCGCGCTCGCCTCGCGTTTCTTCAAGCTGTCCGTGAAGGCGCCCGGCATGACCACGTCCTTGCCGAGATCGGCAATGCCGAACAGGCTGGCATAGCCCTCGAAGACGCCGCCGGCATCGACGGCGTTCAGAGGCTGGCTCAGAAATTTCATCTCCTGTGTGGTGGGAATGACAGCCAGTTTCATGCGCGCGCTCCACGCGGAGATTTGTCAGGCTTTGCGTCGAGCTTCTCGAGCTGGCGAACGAAGTCGCGGAACACGAGCGAGGCGCGGCTCTGCCCATTCCTCACGGCTTTCGGCTTCCGGACAGGACGGGGCAACGGTCGGTTCATGAAAGATCTCCCGTGTGACGGCGGTTGAAGAGAGACAGCTCGCGCACGAATTCATCGAACCGACGGTTGGCCGCGAACAGATCGCGCAGAGTCATGGCAAGCAAAGCGGAGGCCCCGCTCGCCCAAACGAAGAGCGCGAGATGGGCAAGATCGCCGCGACTGATGACGGCTTCGGCGATCCGGTCAAAAAAGTTCATGATTTGTTCTCTCGCAAGATGCCCCCGTTCATTGAGGTTTGCTGAGGTTTTCTCTGGATTATGGGCGAGAAATTGGGTCATCCCGGACGGAGCGCAGCGACGATCCGGGATCGGTTAGGCCAGCCCAGCACTGTCATCCCGGCGGAGGCCGGGATCCATAACCGCGACAGTCCTTCATTCTGCATCCACGGTGTTCATGGATGCCCGCCTGCGCGGGCATGACAGTGGAGGTTCGGGCGCCTCGCTCTGATAACGATCCCGGGTTCTGCTGCGCAGCCCCGGGATGACGTTAGGCGGAACGCGTCTGCTTTCCCCTGTCTGCACGAGCAACAGCACCACGCCCGTACCCCACCGCCTCGCGCTTCTCATCGTCCGTGAGGAACGAAGCGGAGGACACGCGGCGCCAAAGGCTTTCACGCTCTTCCGCCAGCGCCTCGATGGCATCGAGATCGGGTTCGAGCTGCAGCACCTCGCCAAAGCCGGGCGAGAGCCATTGCGCGAAGGCCTCCATCGTGCGCTTCACGAGGGGAATCACGGTCTGACGATAGAAGGCGCGATTGGCTTCCGCGTAATTGGCATGCGTGTTGTCACCCGGGAGCCCCAACAGCAACGGCGGCACCCCGAAGGCGAGTGCAATCTCCCGCGCGGCGGCCGCTTTCGCTTCGACGAAGTCCATGTCCTTCGGCGACAGCGACAACGGTTTCCAGTCGAGGCCGCCTTCGAGAAGCAGGGGACGGCCTGCATTCGAGGCGCCCTGGTAATTGGCCTCGAGCTCGCTCTTCAACCGCTCGAACTGCGCATCGGTCAGCGTCGCTCCGCCAACGATGAGCGCGCCGGAGGGGCGCGCCGCATTGTCGAGGAGCGCCTTGTTCCAGGCGCCCGCCGCATTGTGAATATCGAGGGCCGTCGCCGCTGCTTCCATCGGCGAGAGACCGTAATGATCGTCCGCCGGATGGAAGAGCGTCAGGTGCAGGATCGGCGGAACCGCCTCCCCCTGCCCCATCGAGAAGCGCACCGTTTCCGCTCCGACTGTGTATTCGTAAGCCGCGGGCCACCCATCGGAACCTGGCACCACGCGCATGCGATCGGGCCGCAGGACATAAAGTTCCGCAGGCGCTCCATCGACGCCGACAGCCTCCACATAGGCATTGCCCGACACCATGAGATGTCCATAGACGCTTTCCAGAAACCGCTGCCCGCCCTCACGGACATTCGGACGTGCGAACAGAGCCAGCAGCGGATGGGCCGCGAGATCGCGCCCCTCCTGCTTCAACGTGAGAGGCAGAGACGCCGCCGCCTCGGCCACGAGCCGCACCGCTCGGTGAACGATGGCGTTCTTCTGAAAACCTTCGCGAGAGAGCGCTGTGTAATCGCGCGGCGTCCACACGGCGCGCCCATCGAAATAGAACGCGACAGCCGAGTGCGCGCGCGAAGCCTTGGTTTCAGGCGGCGCCCGAAACCAGCGGGTCAATTTGGTCAGCATGAAAAACTCCTGCCCGAAACGAGGGCACGAAGGGGGGTGGGAAGGCCACACCTCGTCACGTCATGGCTCTCCGTCCTGGCCGGACTTGATCCGGCCATCCACGTCTTCAGAACCGCCCCGTGTCAAAGACGTGGATTCCCGGGACAAGCCCGGGGATGACGTGAGAGTTGGCTTTGGTTCGATGCTCTAGCCTTTCCCCGCCCGGGAAACTCCGGAAGGGTCAGATCATGGGGGCTCCCGGCGCAGCAGCGAAGCTCTTCGCGGCCATCACGTCGAGAAATCTTGCCGTCGGCGTACCTTGGAGCATGGACGCCATCTCCTCCCAGAGAGCCCAGACATGCGTCATGGAATCACGGGCAGACTGCTCATTGTCGAAGAGGGAAAGAACGAAGACCTCCCCTTCTTCGTCCATGAGCCCGATCCATTGCTGGAGGCCCGGCTGGGCATAGATCGCCGCCTCGTTCTCCTCACGCCAGCGGAGCAGATCTTCCATCTTGTCAGGCTTGACGCGAAACGTCGTCAGTCGTGCGTACATGGTGACCTCCTCAGGGAGGTTGATGTGACTGGCATCAGGCCAGCGCTCACTGAACGCGACGCGGCGAGTCTAAACCCTCTCGACCAGCTTGGAAAATGGAAAGCATCCCATGCCAAGCTCTGACGGTGGCATCGCGACTACAAGCTATAGCACCCGCACACGCGGCTCTTGTCTGTCCCGCAGCATCAGTTCCGTGAGCGCCCAGACGAGCGCATCCATGCGGTCGGGCGAACGGCCCGACGTGAGTCCACCGGGCCCGAAATCGCAGAGCTCATCCTCGAGCTCCGGCAATGCACCCACATGGCGCACGCGGCGTTGCGCGTAGAGAACAGACACGGGCTCCGCGCGCAGATATTTTCCGCGCGTCGCGCGAACGCTCATCACCGGTACGGACGGATCGACCTCGCGGATCACGCCGGTCGCCATCTCGCCCCCCTGGTTCGTCTCGACGACCAGAGCGTCGGCCTCAAGCCGCCGGTAGAGAGCGACAGCCTTGGCCGCCCATTCCGGCGGCTTGAGGCCGGATGCCGTCGCATCCTCCAGCACATAGGCCGTGCCGCCCTCGTCCAGGCCCGCCGCGACAATGCCGCAGGCATCCGCGCGCTTCGATGACGATGCGGGCGGATCGACGGCAACGACGATGCGCATGAGCGGCGGCACGCCGTCGATCCGGCTCTTCTCGATCATGTCGCGGGTCCAGAGCGCATCGGGGCGATCCTCGATGATGTCGCCATCAAGCTCCTGCCGTCCGAGCCGCGTGCCGGCATAACGCCCGACGACAGCTTCCAGGAAGGCGGGCGCGAGGTTGGCCGCATTGTCCGATGTCCGGGCGCGGGAGACCGCCACCGAAGGATCGGCGAGAAAGCGCTTCAGCAACGGAATGGGCCTTGGCGTGGTCGTGACCATCTGGCGCGGATGCGCGCCGAGGCGCAATCCGAATTGCAGCATGTCCCAGGTTTCCTCCACGTGCTTCCACTTGGCGAGCTCGTCCGCCCACGCGGCCTCGAATTGAGGACCGCGCAGGGAATCCGGGTCCTCGGCGGAGAACACATGCGCCACCGCACCGTTGGGCCATTCGAGCTTGCGCAGGGACGGCGACCAGGTGGGGCGCTCGTGGCGCGCATGGACGGCAAGAATGCCGGCCGGTCCCTCGACCATCACGTTGCGGGCATCCGAAAATGTTTCTCCGATCAGCGCGATGCGCCGCATCGGAGCGTCAGTGAAATCCAGTTCGCCGAGAGCGACGCCGCGGATCCATTCAGAGCCGGTTCGGGTCTTTCCCGCCCCTCGCCCGCCCAGCATGAGCCAGAGCGTCCAGGGATCGTGCTGACGGCTCAAGCCCGGCAGACGCTGCTCGGGCCGGCAGCGGATCGGCCAATAGCGCAGAAGCTGTTCGAGTTCGGTTTTAGATAAGGAGGCCGTCGCTTCCGCGAGCCTCCTCCTCCGCGATAACCCGCTCAAGATGGCGAGCAAGCTCGTCGCGGAGTTCGTGCAGGCTGCGGGGTGTTTCGTCTTGGTGCTCGGTTCCATCGAGCGTTGAACCTTCCTGCTCCAGGAGCGCCCGCACCGTCGTCAATGTCTTGGCATAGGAAGCCAGCGTCCGGGCTATCCCGTCGTGATCCTCGATGCCTTCGCTGCGTTGCTTCTCCATGAGAGCGTTGATGTGGATTCGGGTGGCCCGCGCCAGGGATCGCGCCGCTTCGCGCAGGGATGTCGCCGCTGCAGCGCTTCCGGTAAGGTTTTCCGTCCGATCCTTCGTGGCCTTGCTCAATTCGTTCTCAGCAAGTGCCGCAAGACGCGGCGGCCAAGCCCAGCGCTGTTTCAGACGATAGAAACTGCTGATGCTGACGCCGAGAGAGGCCGCTATGTCGGAGACGCTGAGCTCGGGGGCGCTGACGTAATCAGCATAGGCCTGCCGCCGCTTCTCGTCGGGGATCTCGATTCGGGGATACATGGCGCGTCGTGCGGAAAATGAGCCGGGCTTTTCGCTGATCCGGACCTCCGGTCGGCTGCGCACGATGTGCATGAGGAGCATCGCGCCCAACAAAAAACCGCCCAAGCGGCCCGTCGAAACGGCACTTGAGCGGCGGAGATGGTGTTTAACGAAATGAAGCCGGGCGGGGTTTCATTCACACTTCGTCAGTGTTCACGTTTTGTACTCTATCAGCGTCGCGCTGTCAAGGTGCTTTTTGAGCGGCGGCTCGACTGTGCGGGTTCTCGAGGGAGGGAGCCCAAGAACCTGAGCTTTACGAACCTCGACTTCGACGTAATCCGAGGACGGAATATATTGAAGGCGAAGAGGCATGCCGCGGTTGACGTTGGCGCGGCCTCGATCCAGCGCATCATCCATTGAATGAGATTGACGAAGCAACTCTTCCCTCTCTGCGCTCTAAAGCTGACACAAGGGCATCCTTTGGCGGGACCTAGGGGTGTTTGGCCAGAAAATCACAACGAATCGCAACTGAGGCTCTCCCCGAGAGCCGGCGAGCTTGTGCGGCGCGCCGAATGGGAATAATATAACATTATATCAAAATGATCCAATCCCTCCGGTGAGGCCGCAAAAGCTTCATCGGCCCCTATCGCTGGAGACACACCATGCCCCTGACGCTCGCCATTCAGTCATTCACGCGACCCGGCGGTTCGAACCTCATCCGCCTGATCTCTGCCGGTGACGGCACACAGAGCAATGGCGATAGCTTCGATGCTCAATTCAGCGCGGACGGGCGTTATGTGGTGTTTAGGAGCGATGCCAGCAACTTGGTGGCGGGCGATACCAACGGTAGCTACGATATCTTTCGCAAGGATCTGGTGACGGGTGCGGTCGAACGGGTCTCGGTCGCGGCCGATGGCACGCAGGCCAGTAGTGCGAGCTACACTCCCAGCGTTAGCGCAGACGGTCGCTATGTGGTTTTTTGGAGCTCTGCCAATCACTTGGTGGCGGGCGATGCTAACAATGCTCCAGATATCTTTCGCAAAGATCTGGTGACGGGCGCAGTTGAGCGGGTCTCGATCGCGGCTGATGGCACGACGCAGGGCAATGGCGTCAGCTCCAATGCCCATGTCAGTGCGGACGGGCGCTATGTAGTTTTCGAGAGCTCTGCCAGCAATCTGGTGGCCGACGACACCAACGGTAGAACCGACATCTTCCGCAAGGATCTGGTTACTGGCGAGCTGGTACGCGTCTCGATGGCGGCCGACGGCACAACACAGGGCGATGCCAGCAGCTTCAGTGCCCACATCAGTGCGGACGGGCGCTATGTTGTCTTCGAGAGCTCTGCCAGCAATCTGGTGGCCGACGACACCAACAATGCCCCGGATGTCTTCCGCAAGGATCTGATCACGGGTGCCGTCGAGCGGCTATCGATGGCAACGGACGGCATCACGCAGGGCAATAGTTTCAGCTCCGATCCCCATCTCAGTGCAGACGGGCGATACGTGATATTTTCAAGCGATTCCAGCAACCTAGTGCCGGGCGATGGGAATAGAGAAGTTGATATTTTCCTCGTCGACACGGCCCCTCCGAACCGCCAGGCCATCGTCGAGGGACGGTACGTGGAGGCAGCTCTCAGCGTCGGCGCCGCTTGGCAGGTCAGCGTCGCCTGGGGCGACGGCACGACGAGCAGCGTTGTGCCGGTGAATGGCCGCGCCTCATTCAGCCATGCCTATGACACGACGGGAGTGAAGGCCGCCTCCATCACCGTCAAACAGGGCGCGCAGAGCTGGATCGTGCCCTACCGGATTGATCTCGCCGCCGGAACCATGGCCCGCAACACGGCGCTGGCCGACATCCTGTCGGGCGGAGCGGGAAGGGACGCCCTGACCGGCGACCCCTTCGCCAATAAGATCTACGGCCTGTCGGACAACGACAAGCTCCTCGGTGGCACCGGCAACGATACGCTGTATGGCGGCGCAGGCAGCGACACGCTCGAGGGCGGCACGGGCCGGGATGTCCTTGTGGGCGGCACCGGCACGGACCGGGACGTCTTTGTGTTCAAGGATCGGCCGGGCAGCACGAACTATGACAAGATTACGGACTACAACAAAACTTATGACAGTATCCAGCTCGACAACAAGTACATGAGCAAGCTTGGTGGCGTGGGGCGTCTGAGCAGCTCGAAATTCGTGCTGGGTACCAAGGCCAAGGACGCCAACGACCACCTGATCTATGACCGGGGCACGGGCAACCTGTACTACGATGCGGACGGCTCCGGGGCTGCCGCCAAGCAGCTGATCGCCCAGTTCACCAACAAGGCCGCTCTCGCCTACTCAGAGTTCACCATCATCTGAGATGATCTGACGGCAAATCGCCGAGGTAGCTTGACGCGTGGATGCCTTGCTGCGCCCGCCGGGATGATGCATCCGGCATGGAGCCGGGATGACAGCCCAGCGTGCCAAGAACGACACTCCTGCGCATGAAGCCTCAAGTCCATCATTCAAAGACGACATCGACCGTCAGCATCTCATGATCCGAAATCGGCTGTCCCTGCGCGTCGAGCGACGGAACGACCTGCGGGTTTTCCGCCGCGACACCCCGCACGAAGAGCCAATCGAGTTTGCCGAAAGGCCGGGGATGCTTCTTCCACGGACCCTCGCGCTGAGTCGGAGAAGCCAGATTCGCAGTCGCCCAGGAGAATCCCGCATCGCGAAGATCGGCAAAGAACGGTTCATATCGTTCCGGCTGCTCCAAAAGCAGATGCCGTTCTCCGTCAGCTCTCGGCAGTGCCTTGGAATTGAAATCTCCGCCGATGATGCAAGCCTCGTTCGGCATCCGTTGCTCAAGTGCGGACAACAGGCTCCGAACCTGCACGCGACGGTCCGCAGGATCCGTCTTGCTTTCGAGATGCAGGCTCACGACCCACAAGGGAAGCGGTGCATCGGCCAAGCATGCGGCGAGCGCGATTCGTCCTCCGATCCGCCTTTGAGCGCCGTCAAATCCCGCAAACCATCGGCCATTTTCCTCGAGCGGAATCACGTGCGGGCGTTCGAAGCCTAGACCGCTGACGATGGCATTGCCATGGAGGGCGCAGGCATTGCGCTCGCCCGCATGGCGGCGCATTTCGTCGGCGTCGCCGAGATCGAGTTCCACGAATTCGACACCATAGAGATGACCCCACCCCGGGGAATTGGTGAGCTCGCGAATCGTGTGGATATTCCTTGAGCGCGCCATGCCCACATCCACTTCGCTCAAGAGCGCGATGTGAGCGCCTGTCTTCTCGATCAAGTGTCTGACTGCTTCGGGGCGTGTCAGCCGTTCGGCATTCAAGGCGGCCATGCGCAATCGCCTTGGGACTGCCTGCTCTTGTCTCGGAGGCTGAACTTCGACGACGTGAAAGGCCCCGATACGATCCATGAATTCATGGTGAGCCGTCCTGTCGTGCGTCACCTGCCTCGCCCGCTGCAGAAGAGGCTCTTCCGGACAGGGAAGATCTTGTACGCTCCGGTCGATCAAAGAACGCAAGGCTCTCACCCTCCGCTATTGGCTCCGGCATCTAGCGCATCGTGCGGACCCGAAGGGCCGCGTCAGTGACCCGAAGGGCCGCGTCAGCGAAAAGTGATTCCGGTTTTCCGCTGTCAACGATGCGCGGCTTAAAAAGGGAGCATCGGATCAATCCCAAAAGTGCAAATCCACTTTTCTCGTCTGATGCTCTAACGCCCTCGCGCCGACGATGAGCCAAGAGGGAAAAATTTTCAGGCTGATTAGGAACTTCTTTGTCTCTTTCGGGTTAGAGGAGCGCACAAGAAAATATGCCGGGAGAAGGCCCATGCTCGCTTGGGCTACCATCATTGCGCTTGCAACGGGCGTGCTTTTTTATGCCCTCGATCCGTCAGCCGTCATCGTGAACCTCGCAGAATTGGCAGGCGTGATCGCTCTTTTCACCCTCGTCTGCGCGGCCGAGGCTTTCAGTGAACCCAAAGGGTGAAGCCGCCCGATCCAACTCCGCGAGCTTTCACGAAAGGACTGCGGACGAACTTCCCCGCACCTAAGACATTGCTTAACCTCATCTTTCTAAGGGCACTTGCGGTCAGCTCAAGGATTGCGCTTTATTTGAAACATAATTATATTGCAATAAATGAACCGGCCTCGATCAAAACTTTCACCGCTCGACAACCTGCAGGAGCTTTCCGGCGACCTCGTGGTTCCGAATGCCCATCGGAACTCTCGGGGATCAATAGAGAAAGTGCTTCACCAGACCATCGAGCGATCGGTCGAAGCGCGACTGGAGGCGCGGCTTTCCGAGCTCCTGGAAGGGATTGGCGACGCCTTCTACTCTCTCGATCGAGAGTGGCGCTTTTCGTATATCAACCGTTCGGCAGAGGCCTATTTCGGCACTCGTCGCGAAGAAATGCTCGGAAGGAATATCTGGGAGCTGTTTCCAAACTCCGTGGGAACGGAGTTGAGACGACGCTATGAAGAGGTCGCGGCCACACGAATCGCGACCTCCTTCGAAACGGATTCGGTTGGAGTTCCCGGGCGTTTCCTGGAAATCCACGTCTTTCCTTACAACGGGGGCCTCGGCATCAGCTTCCGTGACTGGACGGAGCTTCGCCGTGCAGCCGATGATCTGCGCGAGAGCCAGGCCCGCCTCAGCTCTCTGACGGACAACGTCCCTGCCTGCATGGTTTATCAGATCAGCGACGCGGCGGATTATCGAGACCGCAAGCTTCTCTACATCTCCAAGACTTGCGAGCGGCTCAACGGCATTCCCGCCGAAGAGGTGCAGTCCGATCTCTCACTCCTTTATGAGCTTGTCTTACCTCAATATCGGGATCGCATGCTGGCCAAGGAGGTTGAGGCCGTTCGCGAGCACAAGGCATTCGATATGGAATTCGAGATGCGCCATGGTAAGACCGGGGAGGTTCGCTGGCACCGCCTGGTCGTAACGCCGCGCCAGCTGGCGAACGGGAACTATGTCTGGGACGGTCTTCAGATCGACATCACCGACCACAAGCGCGCTGAAGAGCATCTGCGGCTTCTCGTCAACGAACTCAACCATCGGGTGAAGAACACTCTTGCGACCGTTCAATCCCTGGCGGCCCAAAGCTTCAGCCGGCTCGGCTCGCACGTTGACGATGATCTCCGAGTGGCCCGCAGCGCCTTCGAGGCGCGCCTGTTCGCCCTTGCGCGCGGCCATGACGTTCTCACGCGGGAGAATTGGGAAGGCGCAAACCTCTCGGATGTTTTTGCCGAAGCGTGCGCGCCCTACGGGGCCAATACAACAGAGGGCATGCGCATTGCGATCGAAGGGCCTGATCTGCGTGTTTCGCCGCCGATGGCTCTCAGCCTGTCCATGGCTCTGCATGAGCTTTTCACCAATGCCCTCAAATACGGCGCCTTGAGCAATTCATCCGGACAGATCCGGATTTCCTGGTCAACCCCGACCACTTCGACCGGACAGCGCCTGATCATGCAATGGGAGGAGCACGGCGGACCTCCGGTGAAGCCTCCCTCCCGGAAGGGTTTCGGTTCACGCCTGATCCAAGACGGGCTGGCCCGGGAGTTGAACGGCGTCGTCCATCTTCACTATGAGCCGACCGGGGTCATCTGCGTGATGGACATGCCTCTTTGTTAAGCATTTTCAAGGATCTATTCACAATCCGTCTAGATCATTGGTCGATAGTGCGACGAAACCTTCTTGCGATTTCGGCTCGATTTGGTGTCAATTGACGCAAGTGACGAAGTCACGATCCAGGGAGGAGTTTAACAATATGAAGCGTCGTCAGTTTCTTCAGGCCGCTACGGTCGGTGCCGCCTCGACGGCCGTTGCCGCCCCCGCCATCGCCCAGTCGATGCCGGAGCTCAAGTGGCGCCTGCAATCCGGTTTCCCGAAGTCCCTCGACACGATCTACGGCGCGGCCGAGGTGATCTCGAAGTTCGTTTCGGAGGCGACCGACGGCAAGTTCCAGATCCAGCCCTTCGCGGCCGGTGAAATCGTCGGTACGCCGCAGGTGGCCGATGCCGTCGGCAATGGCACCATCGAGATGGGCCATACCTGCTCCTACTATTATTTCGGCAAGGATCCGACCTTCGCCATCGGTACGGCCCTGCCCTTCGGCCTCAACGCCCGCCAGATGAATGCCTGGCTCTTTCACGGCGGCGGCAACGACCTGCTGAACGAGTTCTATGCCAAGCACAATCTGTACGGCATGCCTGCCGGCAACACCGGTGTGCAGATGGGCGGCTGGTTCCGCAAGGAGATCAAGACCGTTCAGGACATCCAGGGCCTGAAGATGCGCATCGCCGGCCTCGCCGGCATGGTCATGGCCAAGCTCGGTGCCGTGCCGCAGCAGATCCCGGGCGGCGACATCTATCCCTCGCTCGAGCGCGGTACCATCGACGCCGCCGAGTGGGTCGGCCCCTACGACGACGAGAAGCTCGGCTTCGCGAAGGTCGCGCCGTACTACTATTACCCGGGCTTCTGGGAAGGCGGCCCCTCCATCCACCTCTTCATCAACAATGCAAAGTGGAAAGAGTTGCCGAAGGCCTATCAGGCGATCCTGACCACGGCTGCGGGCTATGCCAACAACGACATGCTCGCGAAGTACGACGCCCGCAACCCGGCCGCCCTGCGCCGTCTGCTCGGCGCCGGCACGCAGCTGCGTCCGTTTGCTCCGGAGATCCTGGAAGCAGCCTACAAGGCCGCCAACGAGGTCTACGACGAAGTTTCGGCCAAGAACGCCGACTTCAAGAAGATCTACGAGAGCGTCCGTGGCTTCCGCAACGAAGAGTACCTCTGGTTCCAAGTGGCCGAGTACGCTTACGACACCTTCATGATCCGCACCCGCGCTCGCGGCTGATCGGATCTTTCATCGATCTTGAAAAAGGGCGGCCATTGGGTCGCCCTTTTTTATGGCTCCAGTGCTGCCCACATAGGGTCCTTCCCGACCGCCTGTCTGATCATTGCTCTCGACAGGGTGCGGCCGGCCGTGCAGTGAAGGAATGACCGAGCATATGCGCTGGACAATACGGATCAGCTTTCTCCTGTTTCTGGCCTGGGCGATCTTCATGGTTTCGCCCTTCGTGGCCCTCTACGACCTCAGCAAGGCAATCGAAGCCAGGAACATTGACCGGATTACGGAGCGCGTGAATTTTAACGCCCTGCGAAACTCCCTCTCCCGCCAAATCCTCGGCGAGTACATGAAGGACCAAGATCTCGAAGGAGCTGAGCGGGATCTTGCAACCGAGGCGGGAGCCGCGGTTCTCAATCCGGTCGTGGAGCAGCTCGTAACACCCCAGGCCCTGATCGACCTGCTTGAGGATGGCTGGCCTGAGAAGACTGCAGGAGGCATGGGCGGAACGACCGTTCCCTTGCATTTCGACATGGGCTCGCTCAAGCAGGCTTGGAGAACCTTCATTTTCTCGGAGTCCCAGGGTTTTCGAAGCGTCACCATTCCCGTTCCGGTGGATGAAGCCAAAGAGAAGCAGTTCAAGATCACCATGCGCCTGAAGGGCACCACCTGGCGCTTGAGCGGGATCGAGCTGCCGGTACCGTTGCGTGAAGAACTGATCAAGCGGGCGGCCGTCGCCTCGCGGTAGACACTGGCGACACTCGCGACACCAAAAACCCGCCTCTGTTGTGGCGGGTTTTTAGTGCGCTGACACTGAGGGATGCTTCATTCGCCACTCTCACCTTCGAGAGAAGGATTCCGGCGTCAATGAGAGATCATCCAGCCGACGGTTGCCAGAGGGAACACTGTGCCAAGCAAAAAGCAGATGATATTCGAGGTCATTACATGATCCCTCCTTCTGACACACCAACTTCTTTTGCAGTTTTACGTTCCCGAAAGCCGACAGAGCCATGAATACAAAATAACAACAGCCAGGCAGGAACAAAATCGCTCTTCAGGGTATACGCTAAGCTTTCAAGGGAACCGAGCTTCGCCGTTTCGATTGTCCCGTTGACGTGGCAAGGGACGGATCAATGGACGATGACGGCTATTCCTTTCGCAGGATCATGGGTGACGCCGAATTCGTGCGCAAAACCCTGATCGTCCTTGGACTGGTTCTGCTGGCGCTTCTGCTTTGGAAGCTCTCAGATGTTCTTCTGCTTGCCTTTGGGGCTATTTTGGTTGCGCTGATCCTGCACGCCTCCGCGGACTTGCTGGTCCGCTACCTTCGTGTGCCTGATCGTTGGGCCCTGTGGGTTGCGAGCATCCTCATCTTCGGCATTGTCCTAGGTTTGATCACTCTTTTCGGGACGCAGATGCGGGCGCAGTTCTCCAATGTGGTGGAGCGCCTTCCTCTCGTCATCGACAATTTCAGCAAAAATCTCGGCTTAGGCGCCGTGTCCGACGATCTGTCCGAAATGATGAACAACATGCCCAGCGGTGGGCTCGCGACGCGCATCGCCGGAATCGGCGGAGCGGTTCTCAGCGGGTTGGCGGATTTCCTTCTGGTGATGATCGCCGGCATTTACATCGCGGCCTCACCGACGCTCTACAAACAGGGTTTCATCAAGCTCTTCCCCATGCGGCACCACGAGCGCGTCGAGAGTTCACTCGATGCGTCAGGCCAAGCCCTGAGGCTTTGGCTCATGTCGCAGCTGATCGCCATGGCGTGCGTGGGGATCCTGTCCTCGCTGGCCTTCTGGCTCATCGGGCTCCCCTCGCCCTATGCGCTGGGCATGATCGCGGGCTTGGCCGACTTCATCCCCTTCCTCGGCCCGATCCTCGGCGCGCTTCCAGCTGTTCTTTTTGCCTTCAGCATCAGCGGCGAGACTGCGCTCTGGACAGTGCTCGCAGTCGTCGCGATCCAGCAGATCGAAGGCAACGTGATCTTTCCGCTTGTGGCAAGAAGCGTGGTCAGCATTCCCCCAGCGCTCGCACTCTTTGCGATCCTGGTTGGAAGCATTCTCTTTGGAAGCTTGGGCTTGGTCTTCGGCTTTCCGCTCGCCGTGGTGGCCTATGTGCTGGTCAAGAAACTCTATGTCCGTGAGACGCTCGGCGAGCGGACGACCGTCCCCGGAGAAGCCGAAGCCAAAGAGAAAGGCGGCGTTTAGGCCGGCTCGTCAGTCTCCAAGTCTTGCATCGGCCAATCGGTGATGCGCTCCAGAAGCTCTGCGAGGCTGAACTCCTCCTCGGGCCCGGCAACCCGGTCTCGCACGGAAACACCGGCAGCATGCACCGTCTCCGGATCGCCGGACACAAGTGGATGCCACCAGGGGAGATCCCGTCCCTCGGCCACGAGCCGATAGGCACATGTCTGCGGCAGCCAGGAGAGGCTGCGCACGGCCTCCGGCGTCAGGCGCACGCAATCAGACACCTTGGCCTGGCGGTTCGGGTAGTCCCGGCAACGGCAGGTCTCGTCATCGAGAAGGGTGCAGCCCACATCCGTATAGAGAACCTCGGACGTATCCTCGTCCTCAAGCTTGACCAGACAGCAGCGCCCGCAGCCGTCGCACAGGCTCTCCCATTCGTCGAGGGTCAAAGCCTCGAGCGTTTTCACGCGCCAGAAGGGCTGCTCCTCCGGCTTGGAGCGGATTTTGGATGCGATGTGGGACATGCAGGCTCTGTGGGCTCTCTTTGCGGCGGTTTGAAGGAAGGTGCGATGTCGCACATCTACAAGCCTTTTTCTCGTCCGGGGTAGATCTATATGAACCGGGGAACATGTTTGTGAGTTGTTGATAAAACATCACGCAACGTGCAAGCGTTGCCGTTAGGGAAATCAACGATCATAAACAAGGCATATCAGGCCTCCTGACCTGCCCCGAAGGACTACCGTGCGCCAGCATCCCTCCACCCCCCTCTCGACACGGATCAAGCGTGCCGCGCTCTGGCTGGACGCATGGCTCAACTCGTTTCTGTTTCAGAGCGGGCGCGGGCTGGCATCGGCGTACGAGTCCTATTCCGAGAAGATGAAATGCCTGCGGTTTCGGGGCCCCTTACGCGTTCTTCTCGATCTGACCAGCGAGGCCACGACTCTGGGTGCTGCCGGAGGCATCGTGATGCTCGCCCTGGCGCTCCCAGCCTTCCGCGAGACGGAGGATGACTGGCTGAAAACCCAGGACCTTGCCGTCACCTTCCTGGACCGATACGGGCAGGAGGTTGGTCGCCGCGGTCTGCACCTCGACGATTCCTACAAGCTCGAGGATTTCCCGGATTACATGATCAAGGCCGCGCTGGCGACGGAAGACCGGCGCTTCTACGATCACTGGGGCATCGACCCCATCGGCACCTTTCGCGCTCTCCTGGTCAATGCGCAGGGCGGCGGCGTGGTTCAGGGCGGCTCCTCCATTACCCAGCAGCTGGCGAAAAACCTCTTCCTGACCAATGAGCGCTCGCTCGAACGCAAAATCAAGGAAGCGTTCCTGGCGGTCTGGCTCGAATTCCACCTGACCAAGGACGAAATCCTCAAGCTCTATCTCGACCGCGCCTATATGGGCGGTGGCGCCCACGGCGTCGTGGCGGCGGCTGATTACTATTTCGGCAAACCCGCCAAGGATTTGACGCTGGCTGAAGCCGCCATGCTGGCCGGCCTCTTCAAGGCTCCGACGAAATACGCTCCTCACGTGAACCTGCCGGCGGCTCGCGCCCGTGCCAACGAGGTGCTGCGCAACATGGTCGAGGCGGGCTTCCTCACCGAGGGCCAGATCCAGACCGCCCGCCGCAATCCGGCAACCCCGGTGAGCCGCGAGCGAGAGACCACTCCCGACTTCTACCTCGATTGGGCTTTCGAGCAGGTTCAGGCCCTCGCAGCCGCGAAAAAACTAGGCAGCGAGCGCGTGCTGATCGTCAAGACGCCCCTCGACACCGCTCTTCAGCGCCATGCGGAAGAGGTTCTGGAAAACGAGCTACGCCAGAACGGACGCCAGTACCACGCCGGTCAGGGCGCCATCGTCGTCATGGACGTGGACGGAGCTGTTCGAGCCATCGTCGGCGGCCGCGATTACGGCCAGAGCCAGTTCAACCGCGCCACCAACGGCCTGCGGCAGCCCGGCTCCTCCTTCAAGCCCTTCGTCTATGCTGCCGCACTCACCACCAATCCGAAGCTGAACCCAAATTCAAAGGTGGTGGATGCTCCCATCTGCCTCGGCAATTGGTGCCCTCAGAACTACGGCCGCTCTTATTCCGGCGCGATGCCCCTGGTCTCGGCCCTAGCGCGCTCGATCAATTCCATCCCGGTGCGGATGTCGCTCGAGATCGGCAAGGGGAATGCGAAGGCCGGGCGCGCCATTATTATCGACACCGCCAAGCGCATGGGCCTGACACACCCGCTGGCGAACGAAGCGCCTCTGCCCATCGGTGCCGCCGAGGTGACGCCCATCGACATGGCGGCGTCCTATGCGGTCTTCGCCAATGGCGGCAAGCGGGCAGAGCCTTATGCGACCTGGGAAGTTCGCAACTCATCTGGAGAAGTGATCTATCGCCATGATCGCGATACACCGCCCAGGCAGGTGCTCGAACCGCGCGTCGTTACTGACATGAATTTCATGCTGAACAAGGTCGTCACGGAAGGCACCGGCAAGCGCGCAGCAATCGAAGGCGTCCCCGTGGCGGGCAAGACCGGCACCACCAACGCCTATAAGGATGCCTGGTTCGTGGGCTTTACCGGCAATCTCGTCGCCGCGGTCTGGTACGGCAACGACGATTCCAAGCCCATGAACAACATGACCGGCGGCACCCTTCCCGCTCAGACCTGGCAAGAGGTGATGGGCTTCGCGCACCAGAACCTCGAGATCCGCCCGATCCCGGGAGTCGACTCGGCGCCCTTTGCCCGTGTCGCAGCCTCGGGCCGACCGGCTGCGGACCAGGCGCAGGGACCCTCGCAAGCCTTCCTGGCAGGCACCCTCTCCCGCAAGTCCTATGAGGTTCTGGGCAATATCGGCTCCCTGTTCCAGGCAGCGGAACGCACGATGACGACCGTGAAGGAAAGCACCGCTCCGCGCGTGACCGGGTCCGTGGAAGCCTCACGCCAAGTGGCTATGCCGTAACAATGAATAGCCAGGCCATATTGACGAATGCTGCTGGGGCCGCTTCGATGCGCGCCCCGACGACTGCATCGAAGCCCGTGCCCACCCGCATTGTTCCCACCGCTGTCCTGGTCGTCTACGCGCTCCTCCTCGCGCTGGGGCTGGGATTGGGCTCGACCTACCTGATCCTCAATAGCGATCCTCCCTTTGGGCGACTGCGTATCGGTCCCTGGACGGCATGGCCTGCCCTCGGATCGGCCGATGCCGACCCCTACATGCGCGCCATTCTCGCTCAGCGCGGCGCAGTCCCCCTCGCGATCGGCGAAGGTCTCGGCTTCACGGCCGTCACGGATAGCGAAGGGAGGCCTCTCGATTCCGCCTGCACCTACCGCGTCGGCTCCGGCGCCCCGGCGGCACGTTTTTGGACGTTCTCCATCTATGACCAGAACGGCCAACTCCCGAAAACCGAACTGGGACGCAGCAGCTTCACCTCGGCTGAGATTTTGCGCGACCAGCAGGATCATTTCACCATTGCCCTCTCGCGAGGCCTCCAGGACGGCAACTGGCTTCAACTCCCAGGCTCGGGCAATTTCAGCATCGTGCTCAGGCTCTATGATACGCCTGGAGCCGCCGGCACTGGTCTGAACGAAAGCGTCTTTCCCACCATCCAGCGTGTGGAGTGCGGCGCATGAGAGGATTCGGCCGTTTTCTGATCGCCACGCTCTGCGGCCTCGTGCTGGCCGTGGGCGTTCACATCGCTTCCATTCTCGCCACGCCGCATCTCGCCGAAAATGACGCCTTCGCGAAGATCGCGCCGACGCTCACAGCCGAAAAGGCGCAGATCATCAGCGCGCCGGGCGGGGAGAACACCTGGATGCCGTTGCCCGATCCGGCCACCGCAGTCGCTGCCTGCGCCTATGACCTGCGCGATGGGCCCATACGCGTCTCGACGAAAACGGGATCGAATCTGCTGTCGTTTGCCTTTCACAAACAGTCCGGCGGTGTCTTCTTCGCCGTGACGGATCGCGCTGCCGTGCGCGGCGAACTTGAAATCGTCGCCATGACGGCGCGTCAGCTCGACGAGGCGCGCGCGGCCGAGGACGAGAACGAACCCTCCCGCGACGTGCGGATCGTCGCTCCCGAGCAGCAGGGCTTTGTCATCGTGCGAGTGGCCGCGCCCACCGCCAGCCAACGCCTTCAGGCGGAAGAGGCGGCCAAGGCCGTCTCCTGTATCACCGAGCAGGAAGATTAGGCTTCAAGACCATGCCCTGGCGCCCCATGACTGCGCAGGATCTCGCGCGAGCACAGATCCTGGCTGACACGATCCATATCGATCACCCGGAGGATGCGGAGGTCTTTGCCGAGCGCCTGCGCCTTTATCCGCAAGGCTGCCTGGCGCTCGAAGAAGGCGGACGCCTGATCGGCTATGCCCTCACTCATCCCTGGCATTTCGGCAAACCGCCCGCCCTGAATTCGTTGCTCGGCGAAATTCCGCATGACGCGACGACCTACTATGTGCACGATGTGGCGCTGCTGCCGGAGGCACGCGGCAAGGGCTATGCCGCGCAGGTCGCCCAAAAACTGGCTCACCACGCAGAGGGAGCAGGCTTCAGCAATCTGTCTCTCGTGGCCGTCAATAACTCCCAAGGATTTTGGGAGCGGCTGGGTTTTCGCACGAGAAATGTTCCCGGTCTGGAAGAAAAACTCCTCTCATATGGACCGGATGCGGGGCTGATGGTGCGCGAACTCGCACAAGCACTGAGCTGACGCAAAAAGCGTCCTGATTAAAAAATAAACCCAAAAAGAGTTACGAGCGGCGACGGTCAGGGCGGCTATTGGCATAAGGGCGGGACGGACCAGGACTCGGCTCGGGGCGCTCGTAGCGCACACCCGTGAAGAGAAGGATCTCGCCTCGCGGCTCTCCGGCATTGACATGCGGACGTTGCGGCCGGTCCGCGGCATCGGGAAAAGCAATCACCACCCCGGGCGATCTCGCCCACGTATCCTGCATTGCAGCCTCCTCTATGGCTTTAAAATCAACAATTGTAACTCGCCCACCCAAAAAGCCTTATGGTTAACAGACCGTTTCCAGCACGCAGAGCTTGCTCGAAAATTGCGGGGCCTGACATGAAAACAACATTCCCGGCCTCGCTTCAGTTCCGGGGCGCTCACGTCGATGTGTGCTGTACCGCACAGTTGGGGCTCTGCAGTCTTGCAGGTTAAAGATGCGCTAACACACGATCTCTAGGGTTCGAGCCGGGCTACGCTGGAGAACGAGTTGAGTATGGCATCCTCTGCGAACCCAGGCCTCTGGTCTGATCTTTCCGACTTGAGCGGCAAAGACGCATGCGCCGCGCTATTGAAAGTCAATGTGGACATGTTCGCGGCCGCTCCCGTGCGCGACCGCGAGAGCATCGAGACTTTCGAAGCCTTGGCGCTGGGTTTCCTGCCGAAAGCGGACCGCACAACCCTTGTTGAGATCGCACGCATTCTCGCGCCCTGCCCGGACACGCCGCCCTCCGTTCTCGATTATCTGCTCCAGCATGTCCCCGAGGCACGCAGCACCATTCTGCACCACCAACCAACGCCCGCGTCCTCGCCGGATGCCATGTCTCTCGCAACACCGGCCGGCCGGGTGCATCTTGCCTCACGGCCTCGTCTCGACATCGCGACCATTGAGCGGATTCTCGTGCTCCGGGAAGAGACGAGCGAGGACACTCTTGCCGCCAATCCTGCCTTCCCATCGTCCGCATCGGCTTTTCGCCAACTGGTGAGACGGGCCATCGAGCGCCCTGCCCTCGCGCGCATCCTGCTTCAACGCACCGATCTCACCGCGGCACACGAGGCATGCCTCTACCTCGCAACGGATGGCAGACGGCGCAGGCTCATTCGAGAGCGTGTCGCGCAGACCCTCGCACAGGCAACATCCTTGTCCTTTCACCTGACGGAGCACGATATCGCGGCATTCCTTGCCGCCGCGAAGGGTGGCGACATCGCACACTTCGAGCGATTGCTGTCGGAAGCCTTCGGTTTTCCCGTCTCGGCAGAGTGGCACATTCTGCAGATCGGACGGCACCTGCTTCTCGCGCTGGCATTGAAAGCGCTCGGCTTTTCAGACAAGGAAGCGGCGCGCATCTTCCTGACGCTTCATCCGGCACTGTCCTATCCGCTTTCCGCAATCCGCGAGTTGATGCATGAGACGCGGGAGGTCTCCAGTGCCGTCGCGCTCGTTCTCGTCGAAATGATCCTGGGCGTGAAGGCGCTCTCGGGAGACGGCAGAGCGATCTAGCGCATCGTGCGGAATAATGGATCCGGCTTCCCGCTCAAAACGATGCGCTCATTAGAGAGGGGAGCATCGGACCCAAAAGTGCAAGTCCAATTTTTCCGTCCGATGCTCTAGGTTTCAGGCGCGAGGTCGAGGAAGTGACGGCCCTCACGATCGTCCACTTCCACCAGCCAGAGATCGGAATCGAAGCGAAGCTCGCGCGCCATTCTCTCCTCCACATCGAGAGGCGTGACGCCCTGCAAGATCGGCGCGAAGAGGCGCTCGTCGCTGTCCTCGAGGAAGAGCTGCGGTGCGGGTCCGTAGAGGCTCGCCGTGCCGTCGAGATGATCGACCTTTACGAAAATCGCTCCGGCCTCGGCAGCACCACGCCTGCGCAAAGCGGCGTCCACGCCTTCCACACCGCAGCGGCGCAAGTAGGCGGAGACCCAGAAATCGGAGCGAAGGCGAGCCATTACTGGACGGCAATGCCCGACAGCGCGGAGAGTTCACGCACTGTACGCGGGCTGAACGTTCCGGTCACCGGCAGGCGCCTGTCCTGCTCGAAGCGCTGGATCGCCTGGCGCGTTCCGGGCCCCATCCCGCCATCGACCTTCACGCCGTATCCTAAGCGCACGAGTGCACGCTGGCCGGAGAGCACGATGTCCCCTCCATCGGGCCGCCCCACATTGGCAGGCGGCGTCGGCACCGGACCGCCGAGACGGATCATTTCCGCGATCGGATCGCGCACGGTCGATGCGTGCGCGGAAGCCGGAACAGGAGCCTGAACAGCAGCCTGTTGCGTGCGTGCGGGTTGTGGCTGAGGCGCGGCACTGGGCACGCCGTTGTTACGGATCAGATCGGAGATGGCACTGCGCGATGCCGCTCGAGGCGCAGGAGCCGGAGCAGCTTCAACAGGAGCCGGAGCCCGTCCGGCAGGCTCCTCGTACACAGCCATGTCCTGTGCTTCAGGACGCTCATCCCCTGGCCGCGCCGGAGGCAGAGGCTGTCCGGGCGCAGGCAGTGGCGCAGGAGCGACAGCAACTGTCGGATCACGATGGGTAAAAAGCGGCGCTGGATGCCGAACATTCTGCAACAGCAACGCATTCCATGCGATCGCGCCTGCGCAGCCCGTGAGGAAAACGGCCGCCACCATGCGACCGGGATGGTTCATAGCCTGCGTGACCAGGCGCTCGCCTAAGCCGATCTTGCGCGGTGGCTGCTTCGCCGCGCGCCTTTGTTGCGGACGCGGCGGAGCCTTCCGCCGCACGACGGCAGGCAGATCGAAATCGTCATCGGACTCGGCAGCGAAAGCGTCACGCACAAGCATCACCCTGTTATCGAAGGAGCAGCATGATGGTTGGGCGCATCCTCTTCGTGACAAGCCCCGAACGAATGTCGGACGTCACGGGCGATAGCATCCAAGGCCGCTCCTCCCTCTTCTTGTCGAAAGCGTGGCAGAGGCCCCTTAAGCGAACACTAAAACCATGCCCTCTCATTTCTCTAAAACATGGCTGCTGACGGACCAATGAACGTGGCCGCGGCCTCAAGCACAACGCGCACCCGATCTTTTTTCTTGAAATTCAAAGACCTTAACAAGCCCGCCGCCGACCGCGGAGTCTTTAACGGTTGATTCATCCTGTTCACAAGTTGTCAGGCCCTCACCTACGCGCAGCCAGCCCGGTACGTTATGATGCATCACCTTTTGACCCGTTCAGGCAACCAGCAGCCGCTAAATGTTTTCGATTCTGCGTTTCGTCGTCATCGTCGGTGTGATCTTTTACTATTCGCCCGTTCGCCAGCGAGGCGAGGGACCGGATCCGCTGCAGGAGTTCTTCGCCTCGAAGAAGGTTGCGCAGACAATCCCAAAGACGATAACCGCGCCTGCGTCTGAGGGAACACAGGGCCATCTGGAAACCGTATGGCAGGCCCTGCCCGATAGCGCCAAGCAGGCCGTGGTCGACAAGATCCTGACCACCTCCGGCCTCACACCCGCCTCCACGAAGCCCTCCGACACGCTGCAGCCGGAAGACCGCGCCCCCCTTGGACATAAACCCCGCGGCTGATTGTCGGCCGGCCCGTCGCCAAACGCTTCGGCAATGATTATATGAGCGGCAGACAAAGCAGGAACGCCATGCTGCCAACCATTGACGAGATCGTCTCCAATTTCGAACTGCTCGACGACTGGGAAGAGCGCTATCGCTATGTGATTGAGCTGGGACGGATGATGGAGCCGCTGCCGGAGGAAGCCCATACCGAGGCGAACAAGGTGAAGGGCTGCGCGAGCCAGGTCTGGCTCGAGACGCGCCTCGACCAATCCAACGGCAAGCCCGTGCTTCACCTCATCGGAGACAGCGATGCCCATATCGTGCGCGGCCTCGTGGCGCTCATGATCGCGCTCTACAACGGCAAGACCCCCGAGGAAGCCCTCTCTACCGATGCGCTTGGCCTGTTCAAGGAGCTTGGCCTTGCGGAACATCTGACGCCGCAACGGTCGAACGGCGTCAGATCCATGGTCGAGCGCATCCGCCGCGATGCGCAGGTCGCCCAGGCCGCTCTCTAAATCCCGCCTTAAGCGCGCCCGCCCTCGATCACGACGGCTCGCCAAGTCTTGATCCCGCGTGAAGCCGCAGGCCCCCGTGCGACGGCTTCGATGCCGTAATGCTCGGCGAGCCTTGCCAAGGCGAGGCGCACCACGATTTTGGCCGAGCGCGGCGGCCATCCCCGCTCGCGTTCGATCTGTTCCAGGCCTTTCAGAAAGCCGCACAGGTCCATGAGCAGATCGCTGAAGTCGGAGCCGACTGCATCGAAGGCATGCCGGATGCGCTGGCGGGCTGCGATCATGCGATCGGTTGCTTCCGAAGGGGAGACGGACCCTCCCCCTGTGGGCATGGCGTCCCACCGCGCCGTCACCCCCGGCAAGAGGCCGGCCAGCATGATGTCCGTGCGCAGCCGCTCGCCGGCCTGATAGGCGGCCTCGTCGATCATCGGCTCCCCGCTGCGATTCCTGCGGCGGTGCAGCCAGTCGAGAGGGCTCTCCTCCGCATCCATCCGCACCCGCTTCAAGCCGGCCCCGGTCCGGATCGTGGCGGTAACGGTTTCCCGGTGCTGGTGCAGAAAGGCTGCCTCTGGCTCATCGGCAGACGCACGGCGCAGATAAGAGCGGCCTGCCTCGCTCAGGATCAGCATCCTTTGTCCTGCTTCGCTACGTTGCCAGTGGGCAAGATCCTGCCGGACGAGCATCTCGGCATCCGCGATGTTAAAACGTCCGGCCCCGACCGATATACCTGCGCGCTTCCTGTGGACGATGACGCTCCCGTCGTCGGTGGGATCGACCATGACGCGAGTTTCCACAACGTCGAGCACAGCCAGAAGTCGTCCCGCCTCTCGCCGGAGGGTTTCGGACGTTGGGGCCATGGATACGGGGCCAATCGCCCCCCTTACCTGCTTGAGATACCTTTGCTTTTTAACCTTCCGGCGCACCGGAGCACCTGCGGGAGCAATCGTTTCATGAACTCGCTCGGTCTCATTTTTGTTCATGTTTTGTTCCTATAAATAAAGAAAGAAAGGACTCACCCCTCCACCTCTGATAGTGGGCCCTTATTCCTAGCTGTCAACGAGATTCAAATCTGTTGATAAGAATGAGGATAAGTCAGGCAACACGCCTCTCAGGCCAACAAACGCCATGAAGAGCGCGACTCCGCGTCATGTCCGGAAACAGAAAGCCGCCCCGGAGGGCGGCTTCAAAAGACGTAATACTTTACCGGGCTCAGCCGCGCGAGGAACGGCGCTTCCGGCGCTGCTGGCCGAGCCCCATTTCCTTGGCAAGCTCGGAACGAGCCTTGGCGTAGTTCGGGGCAACCATCGGATAATCTACCGGCAGAGCCCACTTCTCGCGGTATTGCTCAGGGGTCATGTTGTACTGAGTGCGCAGATGGCGCTTCAGCGACTTGAACTTCTTACCGTCCTCCAAGCAGACGATGTAGTCGGGAGTGACGGACTTCTTCACGGGGATGGCAGGCTTCGGAGCCTCGGCCGGGGCTTCGACGGTGCCGCCACCAACACGCATGAGAGCCGAGTGGACGTCGTTGATCAGCGCAGGCAGCTCGCCCGAGGGAACAGAATTGTTGCTCACATAGGCCGAGACGATATCCGCAGCCAGCTCAATGTAGTTCGATGCAGCGATATTGTCGCTCATTTTGATTTTCTTCCTTTCCGGCCCACAAGAACAGCTCAAATGCCTTCCGGCCTGATTTTTGAGCAGTCATCACGCAAGCAATGCTTGCTTCATTCTTGAACCGCACTGTGCACGCACAGAAATCGTGCCTGACCGTTCAGGTATGGCAAATTCGCTCTGAAAACAAGATCATTAAAAGGAAAACTTTGGAAAACTTGGGGTCAACTTTCTGAGTGAAATAAACTCAGGTTTAACCAACGCGAAAGCGGAATCGGTCTCAAGCAACAAAATATTGAGTTCGCGCCACTTTCAGCCAGAAGAAGTAGTTAAAAAGACGCCTCGCACATGGCGTGATCGGATGTCCCAAGATAACTGGCGACGGACCTCGCATGGGAAATTCGAGTTATGTATGCATAATCGATCCCGCCTTGACCCGATCCGGATAGTTTCATGAAACGCGAGCGCCTTCCGTCCCGCCCTCTGCCTCCTGCGCCGGGTATCCCCGCAAAGCCTTACAGTTTCGAGGTGCATGGGGTCAGGATCCAAGACGATTACGCATGGCTGAAGGCCGAGAATTGGAAGGAGGTGCTCAAGAATCCCGCTGCGCTCGATTCGTCCATCCGCCAATGCCTCGAGCAGGAGAACGCCTATACGGCCGCCGCCTTTGCCGGCACGGAGGATTTTCAGGCCCGACTCGTGGCCGAAATGCGCGCGCGCATCAAAGAGGATGATTCCTCCGTTCCCGAGCCTGACGGCCCCTTTGCCTATTTCACCCGCTACCGGGAGGGAGGCCAGCACCCCCTCGTCTGCCGCCAACCTCGGGATGGCGGCGTGGAGACGATCATGCTCGATGGGGACAGGGAGTCCGGGGGCCATGCCTTCTTCGACCTGGGCGGCGCGGATCATTCCCCGAATCATCGGCTTCTGGCCTGGGGCTCGGACGTGAAGGGCTCCGAATACTTCACGATTCGTATCCGGGATCTCGAAACCGGCAAGGACCTTTCCGACGCGGTGCCCCATACCTCGGGCGGTGTCGTGTGGCTCAACGACAGTTCCGGCTTCTATTATGTGGAGCTCGACGAGAATCACAGGCCCGTCAGGGTCAGGCGTCATTTGATCGGCACCGATCCGGCTGGGGATGAGGCAATTTATGAGGAAGAGGACCCGGGCTTCTTCGTGAAGCTCGGCGTGACCCAATCGGATGCTTTCGTGCTGATCGAGGCAAGCGACCACGAGACCTCGGAGGTCTGGCTCCTCGACCGGTCTGATGCCGCCGCCAAGCCCCGCCTCGTTGAGGCCCGTACGCCCCAGCTGCAATATGATGTGGAGCACCACGGGGACAGCCTGATCATCCTCACCAATGCGGACGGAGCAGAGGACTTCAAGATCGTGACCGCTCCGGTAACGGCGCCCGGGCGCGCCTCTTGGAAGGATCTCGTTCCCTACCGCCCAGGCATTATGATCCTCTCAGTCGTGGCTCTTGCCCGCTATCTCGTGCGCCTGGAGAGGGAAAATGCGAGCCCACGAATCGTCCTGCGTGAGATCGCAACCGGACGGGAAGAGACGATTGCCTTCGACGAGGAGGCCTATTCCCTCGGTTTCACGCCGGGCTACGAGTTCGACACGGACGTGATCCGCTACCACTATTCATCGCTCACTACGCCAAACGAGGTAACGGATTACAACCTGCGCACGGGCGAGCGTACCTTGCGCAAGCGGCAGGAGGTGCCGAGCGGCCACAATCCTGCCGATTACGTGACCCGCCGTCTGTTCGCCACCGCTCCCGATGGAGAGCAGGTCCCTATCTCGATCCTGCACCGGCGGGAAATCGCCCTCGACGGCTCGGCTCCCTGCCTGCTCTACGGCTATGGCTCTTACGGCATGTCCATGCCGGCGAGCTTCCGCACGAGCATTCTGTCCCTCGTTGACCGGGGCTTCGTCTATGCCATCGCCCATATCAGGGGCGGCACGGAAAAGGGCTGGCGCTGGTATCTCGATGGCAAGCGCGAGAAAAAGCCGAACACTTTCAAGGACTTTATTGCCAGTGGCGAGGCGCTGGCTCAGGCAGGCTATACCTCACGCGGGCGGATCGTGGCCCATGGCGGTAGCGCGGGCGGCATGCTGATGGGAGCGGTCGCCAACATGGCGCCGGACCTCTTCGCAGGCATCATCGCCGAAGTGCCTTTCGTCGACGTGCTCAACACCATGCTGGACGCGGAACTCCCCCTTACCCCGCCCGAATGGCCGGAATGGGGGAATCCGGCTGCCGACGAAGCGGCTTTCCGCACCATCCTGTCCTACTCGCCTTATGACAACGTGACCCCCCAGGCCTACCCGGCGATCCTGTCGCTCGCGGGCCTCACAGACCCGCGCGTAACCTATTGGGAACCAGCGAAATGGGTGGCCCGCCTCAGAGCCACGATGACGGGGGGTGGCCCGATCCTGCTCAAGCTCAACATGGATGCAGGACATGGCGGAGCCTCCGGGCGCTTCGATCGCCTGGAAGAGGTCGCCCTTGCCTATGCTTTTGCCATCAAATGCATTGAGGGATTTCAGGCCTGATATAACTTGTCACTATGGTAAGGTGCAGCCCTGTCGAGAGTGTGCGTGAATGAGCAAGCGCGGTAGTTCACCGGCCCCTGATAAGGAGGTTTCTCTCCAGAAGGACGATAAGCAGAGGATTGCGGATCTTGAACAGCAACTCCATGAGACGGAGCTGGCCCTGCGCTTGAGCAATGGCAAGCTGCGCATGGCGCTTGACATTGGAAAACTCGGCACTTGGGAACACAACCTCGAGACAGGCGAGATCACCGGCACGACCGCCTTCAAAGGCTGTCTGGGGCTCAAGCCGGACGCAAAGCTCACGCACGCCGAACTGCAGGCCATGCTTCACCCGGGGGACGTCGAGCGCATCAACCAAGCTGTATCCTATGCGCTTCGCACCAAGACGGACTTCAATATCGAATACCGTATCCTGAAGGCTGACGGAAGCATCGGCCATGTTCATGTGCGTGGCGGTGCGATTTATGAAGGCAACAGGCCTATCCGCTTCGTCGGCGTGATGCAGGACATCAAGGAGCGACAGAAAATCAGAGAGGAAATGGACCAGGCTCAGCGCCGTCAGGAGTTCCTCCTCAAGCTCAACGATCAGCTCAGCAATATCGATGACCAGTACGCAATCATGGAAATCGCGGCACGCAACGTGAGCGAGTTCCTGAAGGTCGACACAGCAGGCTACGGCGAAGTCTATGAGGAACGCGGCGTCATTATCGTTGAGCGCGAGTGGTCCTGGGGGCTCATCAGCAATGAAGGCAAGGTTGAGAAGATCGACCAGCATGCCGGCCCGATCCTTGAGGCCTTGAAGGGCGGACAGCCTGCCATCATCAATGATGTGAGGACCGACTCTCGCCTGAGCGACCCGGCTCTTCAGACCACTTTCACCACCATCAACGTACGTTCAGGTTTTACCGTTCCTCTTCACAAGAATGGACGCTTCATCGCCGAATTCTACGTTTATTCCTCTGTGCCTCGGAATTGGACGAGCGATGAGATCGCACTTGTCGAAGATGTGGCGGAGCGCACTTGGCTCGCGATAGAGAAGGTCCGAGCCGAGGTGAATCTTCGCGAGACGGAAGCACGTTTCAAGCTCATCGCGGAATCCCTTCCCGCTCTCGTGTGGATCGTTAAACCCAACCTGGAATTGACTTACACAAATGAACGGTGGGTGACCTATTCGGGCCTGCCTCCGGAAAAGGCTCTGGGACATAGCTGGACGGCTGCCATTCACCCGGACGACTGGGCGAGAATGACCGAAGAGTTGAAGCCTGTCGTTGCCAATGAGACCCCTTATACCACGGAGGTCCGCTACCGCTCAGCGGAAGGAGAATATCGCTGGCACATCATTCGAGCAGCGCCTGTGCACAATGCCACCACGGGGGAGTTCAAGGGATGGGTCGGCACCAGCGTCGACATTCATGATCTGAAGATGATCGAAGAGGCGCTGCGCACCAGTGAGGAGCGTCTGTCGCTCGCCCAGCGTGCAGCCGGCATCGGCGTATTCGACTGGCACGTCCCTTCAGGGAAGGTCATGTGGACGGCCGATCAGGAGCGCCTTTTCGGCTTGGAACAGGGCACGTTCGAAGGGAATTTCACCGGTTGGGCGGCCAGAGTGCTCCCGGAGGATCTGGATCGCGCCAACAGAGCTATGGCAGAGGCAATGGCCCGCGGGGACAGGGAGATCAACTTGTCCTATCGGATGCGGCGGCCCGATGGCAGCATCCGCACGATGGATACCACCGCGCTGTTCTTTTATGATGAGCAGGGCACTCCGATGCGCATGGTAGGAGTCAATATCGACATCACGCGCTACAAGGAGGCGGAGAGGCGCCAAAATCTTCTTATCCGCGAACTCCACCATCGCGTGAAGAACACCTTGGCGACCGTGCAAGCTATCGTGGGCTCGACTGCGCGCACCGCATCCAGCATCGATGAATTCTATCAAGGGTTCGTGGGCCGCATCGTCTCGCTCGCGCGCACACACAACCTGCTCACCGAAGACCTTTGGCAGAGAGCCGATCTGCAGGAATTGGTGGAGACAGAGCTCGGTCCCTACGAAGATGAAGCGCGCAATCGCATCCTGATCGACGGTCCGCATGTCGAGCTCCCCTCGGAAGCGGCGGTGCCCATTGGTATGGCGATTCACGAACTCACGACCAATGCGGCCAAACACGGCGCTTTGTCGACCTTCGGCGGGCAGGTTGAAGTCCGTTGGCATATCGAACCCGGCGAGGAGCGTCCGACGTTGCAGTTCACCTGGACGGAGAATGGTGGACCACGTGTCACGAACCCAGCTCGCCAAGGCTTCGGCTCACGCCTGCTGCAGCGGGTCCTGTCCGCGCAGCTGCAAGCTCAGGTGAACATGGACTTCCGGGAAGAAGGCCTCCACTTCACGATGAGCATGCCCATGCCGGGCGAGCCACCCCTTTTCAATCCCGATAAGTAGCACCGCACACTCCCATCGCAGATGACGAACGCCGCCCTTCACCATTGGCATTCGGTTCAGGCTGTTCCAAACGGCGGGAGAGCTCACATTTAAAGCTTGGCTCAGTATCGGCATTCACACGCCCGGCCTAGTGTAAATATTCAGAAGGAATCTGCCCATCTAACGCAGTGAGGAGACATCATGTTGTTGAGTGCAAAACGATCGCATCTTCTCGTGGTGGATGTGCAATCCAGGCTCATGCCTGCCATTCACGAGGGTGGCTCCACGCTCAGGAATATCGGCGTGCTGCTGCAGGCAGCCTCTCGGCTCGGCGTTCCCGTAACGGTTACGGAACAGTACCCGAAAGGGCTTGGACCGACAATCGGCCCCGTAGCGGACAACCTTCCGGCTGCTACACCCGTGCTTCCGAAGACGAGCTTCTCCGCAGCCAGAGATCCGGCAACGGCGGAGCGCGTCGTCGGGCTGCGCGGCGAAGGGCGCGATCAACTCGTGATCTGCGGGGTCGAAGCGCATATCTGCGTGCTGCAGAGTGCCCTTGGCCTCAAGGATACGGGGCTCGATGTCTTCGTCGTTGCCGATGCAGTTTCGAGCCGCTCACCTCACAGCGTCAATGCCGCTTGTGCCCGCCTGCTTCATGCGGGCTGCCATTGGGTGACCACGGAAATGGTAGCGTTCGAGTGGATGGAGAGGGCTGCGACGGACGACTTCCGGGCCCTCTCTCCCCTATTCAAGTAGCGACAGCTCCCCCCTCACCGCCAGAGGCAATGAAGGCCTTCAGCTCGTCGAGGGACTGGAAGTGGAACACACCGCTCGGGGTCTGCGCTTCAATGGAGCCATCGGAGAACATCACATAGGTGTTGTCGCCGGAATTGTAGGTGCCGACGACCGTAGCGCCGGAGCGCGGCTCCTTGGCAGCCTCCTCCTCGCGCGCCGGTTCTCCCGTAGAGGCTGCCTCTTCGTCGGCGAGGACAGGTTCGGGCTCCCGCTCGGTCTTCTCCGTCTCCCGGGCGGAGACAGGCTCGGGCCGTGGCTCGAGACTACCATCGCGATCAAAGGCGTTCTGCTGCTCCTCCGGCTCTTCGAGCCTGGGCTCGTCGGCAAAGAGCGACGTGTCGGCGTCGGAGCTACGGGACTCGGTGTAAGTTTCCTTGCGCCTTTCAGCCAGGAGAAAATCCGGAACCTTGATTTCAGGCTCCTCGGCGCGGTCTCCGGCGCTCTCCATGCTTTCCCTAGGGGGAAAGAGTGGGAAAGGCTCGACCTTGGGGATCTCATCCTCGTCCCGGTACTCACGAGCCTCGGCGGCCGGCTCCGGCTTATCGCTTTCGGCGAAAAGAGGCAGGTCCGCCTGGCTTTTGTCCCGGTCCGTGTCCTCGCCACGGTCAAGCAGCTTGCCGCCCAGCAGGCCGCCTGCAAGGGCAGCCATGGATACACCAGTCGAGGACGATGGCGCTTGTTCCTGTATCTCTTCGTCGATACCGATTCGTAGGCGGGCAAGTTCAGCCTGAATCCGGGTGAGTCTGGACACGGCTGCTGTAATGCCGAGGAGCAGTGCGCCGCAAGCCGCGCTGAAGCTGCCGGCAATCACCATCACCCAGCCACGTTCTATCAGAACGATGTCCCATCCGAAGAAAGCAGCCACTAACCCACCCAAGATCATCGCAAAAGCGAGGGCCAGAAGAGCGATGATCATGCCGTCTCCATCATACGCAAACCAAGGTTTTCGAAGGCAAAGCTATGCCTCTATAGGCGAAAGGCAACCTATCGGTAAAGATTGGGCAGAAAAAAGTCCCCGTGCCAACCGTTGCTCTTGAGCCAGGGGAGCTTTAACTAACGCACACAGGTCGCTCAATCCAAAGGAGACGCCGATGTCGTTCACTCTGCCCGAACTGCCCTACGCCTATGATGCCCTGCAGCCCTATATGTCGCGGGAAACGCTGGAGTTTCACCATGACAAGCACCACGCTGCTTACGTCAACACCGGCAATAACCTTCTGAAAGGTACGGAATTCGAAGGCAAGAGCGTCGAGGAAGTCGTGAAGGGCTCCTACGGCAAGAACCAGGCCCTCTTCAACAATGCCGGCCAGCATTACAACCACATCCACTTCTGGATGTGGATGAAGCCCAATGGCGGCGGTGCGCTTCCCGGCAAGCTGGAGAAAAAGATCGTCGAGGATCTCGGCTCCGTCGACAAGATGAAGGAAGACTTCATCCAGGCCGGCGTCAGCCAGTTCGGCTCCGGCTGGGCCTGGCTTGCCGTCAAGGACGGCAAGATCACGGTCATGAAGACCCCCAACGGCGAGAACCCGCTGGTCCACGGCGCTCAGCCGATCCTCGGCTGCGACGTGTGGGAGCATTCCTACTACATCGACTACCGCAACCGCCGTCCCGACTACGTCAAGGCGTTCCTCGACAACCTGGTGAACTGGGAGCATGTCGAGGAGATGTTCGAATCCGCGATAAAGTAAGCGGACTTCTCGTTATGTCAGGCGGGCCTCTTCGGAGGCCCGTTTCGTTTTGGCGCTACCCGGTTCCGCTTGCCCGCCAGAACTCCGCGCTGGGAATGCATCCTTCCGCATCGGCACTGAACTCGGGCCGGATGCGGTTGAGGAAATACATGTCGATCGCGCCGATATGTTTGACGCTCACCGAACCCCGCGCCTCGGCCTCGAACAGGCGTGAGACGTGATGGAACGTGCTGGCCGAGATATTGATGCGCCCCGGTTCGCACGCCTCCTCGAGCCTCTGCGCAACATTCACCGCATTGCCCCAGATGTCGTAGGTGAAGCGGCGATGTCCAACGATTCCTGCAATCGCAGGACCTGAATTGATGCCGATGCGAAGTTCCCAGGAGGCAAGACGCAACTTCTCGCGCTGGCGATTGGCGGCTCGGATAGAGGCCTGCATTTGCAAGGCTGCGAGGCAGGCATCAATGGGATGAGTGCGGTTGGGCACCGGCAATCCCCCCGCGCACAGATAAGCGTCGCCTATCGTCTTAATCGTCTCCAGTCGATTATCGGCCGCGATCTCATCGAAGCGCCCGAAATTCTGGTCGAGCTGATTGAGCAGGCGCGCCGGATCGAGAGTTTCGGTGAGAAGCGTGAACTTCTTGAAGTCGGCGAAGAGGATCGTGGTTGCCTCGTGAAAGCGAGGCTCGACCTTGCCGTATTGCTGCAACTCGTCAGCGACCGGCTCCGGCAGGATGTTACGCAAAAGCCGATCCGATTGGTCCCTCGCCTCCTCCGCCAAAGCTTTGGCTTGGGCGAGTTCATTCAACAGAGCATTGCGTTCCAGAAGCTGACGCCGCAGCTCCAGGAGAGCCATGGCCTGCTGTGCCAGCCGGCGGACCGCCTCGCGCTGGGACGGGCGCAGTTCCCGCGGCTCGAAGGCCACCACGCACAAAGTGCCGAGCGCATATCCCTCCCGATTGATCAGCGGCATTCCACAATAGAAGCGCAGATGCGGTTCCTGCGTAACGACGGGAAGATCCTTGTAACGCTCGTGAGCCGTCAAATCGGGAACATAGATGAGATCGTTCGAGCAGACCGTATGGCTGCAGACCGTGATCTCGCGTGGGCATTCGGTGAAATCGGCGGGCAATCCGTATTTCGACTTCATCCATTGCCGATGCTCATCCACAAGGCTGATCAGGGCGACAGGACAACCGCAGATTTCGGCGGCAAGTTCGGTGACGGCATCGAAGGCGAATTCGGGCGGGGTATCGAGCACCTGATACAGGGCAAGCGCCGCCAGCCGCTCAGCTTCGTTGCCGGAGGATGCCTCTTGCATCGACCTGCTCCTTAGGCCCCCTCAGCCCCTGGATAAGCCTGCGCTGCAGCGCCCTCCTACTATACTCATCTTTTCGTCGAATTTCAGGGAAAATCCAAGCTCGGAGCGAGCGTTAGTCCCCGCTCCTGCAGCAGGGCGATAAAGGCATCGGACTTGAGATAATTCAGCTCTGCGACACGACTTTCGACGGCGGGATCGAGTGTCCTCAGCTCGTCATCCACATAGCCCGGATGGCACATGATGAGCGGCATTGATCCCAAATGGGAGAAAGCCGTCTCGAAAATGCGGTTGGCCGGCACAGAGAGATCGAAAGGCGCAAAGCCCGAAAAGCCCTGGTTGGTGGGAAAACCGGCGGCCCGCGTCTCCTGGGCAAAGCCTCGTGCAAACCCTTTGACGATGAGCGCCTTCCCTCGCCCTATGGGACGGCGCAGGATCGAGGCCATTCGATCCGCAGGGTCACGCAGCCAGACGCGACCGGCATAACCGCGTGCCTTCAGCACCTCGAGCAGAGGCTCTCTCACCCCAGGCAGCACATGCACGTGCTGATGCCCGTCGATGAAGGACGGAGCCCCCCCATGGGCCTCCTCGAAGGCATTGATCTGGCGCGCGATTTCTCCCGCGATCTCGGCCTTGTCGAGTTGCCCCTTGAGGGCCCTGGCCAGGATGTCCTTGAGGGCCGGAAACCGCCCTTTGGGAGCCAGGCGCGGCATTGCCCCCAAAGGGACTCCGGTCGTCAGATTGAGATGGAGGCCGACCCCGATCCGCCCCGTCAAGGGCTTGAGATCGGGCGCAGCGCGCCGCCAGCCGGGCATGTTGGTCATGGCCCCCGTGGCCGAGAGGCGGCCCATCTCCGCCAGTTCCGCGATCCCCCGGCTCACGCCATCGCTGAGGCCATAATCGTCGGCGCAGAGAATGATGTTGCGGAAAGACGGCATGGTTCCCTGAAATCGGCTTTGCCGCACCCTAAGCATGATCCGTAAAAGTGGGAACCCGTTTTCCGGTGCGACCATGCGGCAATAAGAGACCGGCCCAGCACGTCATATTCTAACGTCAAACTGTACATAGGCACTTGAGCAAAGCCGCAAACTCGGCTCTTGATGCGGCCGAACATGAAGGGTTTACTGCCGTGGCGTCGCCAAAGCTCAGCGTCATCATTCCGGTCCATAACGAGAGCGCCAATGTCGGGCCGCTCTGCGAACGCCTGTTTCCGGTGCTCGGCCGGATCGGCCTCGCCTGGGAGGTGGTGTTCGTCGACGACGGCAGCCGGGACGATACCCTCGACGTCATTCGCGCCATGAGCAGGACAGAGCCCCGGATCGGCGCCGTCTCCTTCAGCCGCAACTTCGGCAAGGAAATCGCCATTGCCGCCGGTCTCGACCATGCCCGGGGCGATGCGGTGGTGATCATGGATGCGGACCTGCAGCACCCGCCGGAGATGATCGAAGCCTTCGTCGAGCGCTGGCAGCAAGGCTACGACATGGTCTATGGCCAGCGCACCGACCGCTCGGACGAGACACGGGTCAAGCGCGGCTTCGCGCAATTGTTTTACCGCCTCTTCTCGCGCTTTGGTGAAATCAGCTTGCCTGAGGGGGCAGGCGACTTCAGGCTCATCGATCGCAAAGGCGTCGATGTGCTGCGCACCCTGGGCGAGAAGGCGCGTTTCTCGAAAGGGCTTTATGCCTGGATCGGATTCAAGGGGGCCGGCGTTCCCTTCGTGGTGGAGGAGCGCCGTTTCGGAACATCGAAGTGGAGTTTCAGAAAGCTCTTCCGCTTCGCCTTCGACGGCATCGCTGCCTTCTCGACGGTACCCTTGCGGATCTGGACCTATCTCGGCTTCCTGATCTCGTTCCTGTCCATCGCCGCTGCCCTCTTCTTCTTTGTCAGAACCCTTCTCTTCGGCACCGACCTCCCCGGCTTTCCGAGCCTGATCGTGTCGATCATGTTCTTCTCCGGCATTCAGCTGATGTCCCTCGGCATCATCGGCGAATATGTGGGCCGCATCTTCGCGGAGGTGAAGCGCCGTCCGCTTTATGTGGTGGCCGAGCGGATCGGCGCATCGGCGGAAGTCTCGAACAGCCTCGTTCCCGACAATTACCTGCTGCGTCAGGCCTGACCGATGTTCAAGAAGCTTCTCTCCGTCGGCGGCTGGACGCTCGTCTCTCGCCTCACCGGCTTCATCCGTGACGTTGTGATCGCGGCCGTGATGGGTGTCGGACCCGTGGCAGACGCATTCTTCGTCGCCTTCCGTATCCCCAATCATTTCCGTGCCATTTTCGGTGAAGGAGCGTTCAACAACGCCTTTCTCCCGACCTACGCGCAGGTGCTCGAAAGAGAGGGCAAGGCACGTGCCACCTCGTTCGCCAGCCGCATCACGACCCTGATGCTGATCATACAGATCGCGCTGCTGCTCGTGGCGTTCTTCGCGATGCCTTTCGTCGTATCGCTTCTGGCTCCGGGCTTCTCAGGCGAACCCGCAAAGTTCGACCTCGCCGTCACGCTGACACGGATTACCTTTCCTTATCTGCTGCTGATCACCATCGTCACGATCTATTCCGGCATCCTGAACGCCCATGACCGGTTCGCGGCAGCCGCGGCTGCGCCGGTCCTCCTCAATGTCTCGATGATCGTGGCGCTGGCGGCGGTATTTCTGTTCCCGAATGCGGGATATGCCGCGGCCTGGGGCGTCACCGCCGCAGGAATCTTCGAATTGCTGCTGGTCTGGATATCAGCGCGTCGGATCGAGGTGTCTCCCGGTCTGGAAAAGCCGCGCGTCGACATCGCCATGAAGCGTTTCTTCAAGGTTCTCGGCCCTGCCGTGATCGGCTCCGCCGGCGTGCAGCTCGCCATCTTTGCCGACACCATCATCGCATCGTTCCTGCCCACAGGCGCTGTCTCGTCGCTCTATTACGCTGACCGTCTCTATCAACTTCCCCTCGGCGTGATCGGCATTGCTGCCGGCACCGTGCTGCTCCCTGAAATGAGCCGCCGCATCGCGGCTGGCGACGAGGCAAGCGCCTATGCCGCGCAGAACCGCACAATGGGTCTCACGCTGGCTCTCGCCGCCCCATTCCTCGTCGCCTTCCTGGTGATGCCGGACCTCATCATGTCCGCCCTCTTCCAGCGCGGCGCCTTCGATGCCGAGGCAGCACAGCGCGCGGGCGCTGTCCTGGCAGCCTATGGTCTCGGCCTTCCCGCCGCCGTGCTGATCCGCTCCGCCGTGTCGAGCTTCTATGCCCGCTCCGACACCACGACGCCGCTGATCGCCTCGCTGACGGCGGTGGCCGTGAACGTCCTCGTGAAGATCCTGCTGATGAACACTTACGGCGTGGTGGGACTTGCCCTTGGAACAGCCATCGGCGTGTGGACCAATCTGATCCTGCTCTTCATCCTCGCCTACCGGCGCGGATGGACGGCGCCGAACCGCTCATTGGCCAAGACCTGCCTGGCCATCGCGGCAGGAAGCGTTCTCCTCGCCGCCTTCGCCTGGTTTGCACCCGCACCTCTGGAGCGCTGGACCACCCTCCTCCCCTTGTGGCGAAACGAAACGCTGCTGGGTGCGCTTGGGCTCATCGGTGCACTGATCTACGGCGGTGTCCTGCTCGCCGGAATGAAAGTCATGGGCGTGAGACTCGCGCGCCGCTGAACCTTATCGAGCGGCGTGACGGGTCATGCCCCCGGTGCCTGCAATCTCCGTCAGCAGCTTGCGCCTTGCAGCCAATGCGAAGGGTTGCGTCTCGGCCGCGATTTCCACGAACGATCCCGGCCCACCAATCACGTTCTGTGCATAGTAATCCTCGAGCGGCATGCCGCCGGGACCTCCGGGGCGTCCGCTGCCGGGACGGCGGATCGCAAGCGCGTTGATGGTGAACCCTTTCGCGAGCGCATCGGCCCGCGCGCTCTCAATCGAACGTCCGCCCATGTTCGGCCCGTCGCCAGAGACATCGATGACTTTGCGCATGCCTTCGTGCGAGTTCTGTTCCACGAGGCGCACGGAAAAGTCGATGGCGTTGGAGATCGAATTGTAGCCGGTGGCACCACGCGGCGTATTCATGAGCTTATTAGCGAAGATTCTCGCGCTCGGTTCATCCCGGATCACATGCCAGTCGACGATCAGCACCTGCGAGCTCGGCCCGCCCCATTCCATATAAGCCACGGCAATGGCGCCGGCAGGCCCATCCTTGATGCCGGTTAACACTTCGGGACTCGTGAGCGCGTCGGCCCAGCCCTTCCGCTGCAGGCGCAGCTCATCGTTGTCGATGGAGCCGGAGCCATCGGCGGCGAAGACGAGTTCGAGATCAACGGACTCCGCAAAGACCGGTGCTGTCAGAAGACCAAGGACAATAAAGCTGTTCAGGATCAGGCGCATCGGAGGCTCCGAACGGGGGCACGATGCTGAGCCATTTAGGGCAACAAAAAACCGGGGCCTCTCAGCCCCGGTTCACAAGTCCTTGAGAAGGGATATCAAGCCGCCCTGCTGACGGGCTGGGAATGAGCGTAGGCCCAGTAGAGTTCACGGGCGCGGCGATAGAACGGGCCGGGCTGGAGATCGCGGCTGTCGATGCGCAGAACTGGCATCACCTTGGAATAATTGCCCGAGATGAAGATCTCGTCCGCAGCGGCGAAATCCTCGTAGCGCAGCGTGGCCTCGAGCACGGTCGCGCCGTCGTCGCGCAGGAGCTGGATCACGCGCTGACGGGTGATGCCATTGAGGAAGGTGCCATTCGGGTACGGCGTATAGACCACGCCGTCCTTCGCCATGAACACGTTGGACGTGCCGGTTTCGGCCACGTTGCCCAAAGCGTCGCAGACGAGCGCGTTGTCGAAGCCCTTCTCTTTCGCCTCGCGGATCACCCGGGCATTGTTGGGATAAAGGGCACCCGCCTTCGAGTCGGTGGGCATGGATTCCAGCGTCGGGCGGCGGAAGCTCGACTTCATCACCGACATGCCACCCGGCACCGGCATGGGCGCCTCGAAGAGCGACAGGCAGAACTGGGTCGATTCCGGATCGGGCGCGATGGTTGCCAGGCCCTCGGCCTCACCCCAATACATGGGCTTCACGTAGAGTGCCGTGCCGGGAGCGAACTTCTTCACGCCCTCCCGCACCAGATCGACAATCACCTTGGGGTCCATGGTGGGCTTGAGACCGATCGTGGTGGCAGAGCGGTTCACGCGGGAGCAGTGTAGGTCCATGTCAGGCATGACGCCCTCGAACACGCGCGCACCGTCGAATACGGATGAACCAAGCCAAGCAACATGGGAACGCGGCCCGATGAGGGGCGGATTGCCCTCATGCCATGCGCCGTTGAACCAGTTCCAAGTCTGCGAATACCAAGCCACTTTCTCGATCCTTTGGTCAGAATAGCTGCCCTATCGAATCCCTTTGAGTAGCATCCGTCAATCGCTTGCCAGAGTTTAGGGAGATAAAGTCTTGTGATGGAATGCATGAAAGAGGATGATTATTCCCCGTAAATCGGCCCCACCCTCGTTCTCGGACCGCAAGATGTCGCCGCTTTCCATCATCCCAGCCGATACGAAGGCCGTCGTGTTCGATGCCTATGGTACATTGTTCGATGTTCACTCGGCCGTCGCCCGCCATGCGGCGCAAGTCGGTGGGGAAGCCGTGCGCCTTTCCGAAATCTGGCGTGCCAAGCAGCTCGAATATTCCTGGGTGCTGTCTCTGGCCGAACGGTACGTGCCTTTCTGGTCCCTGACGGAACAGGCGCTCGACTACGCTTTCGCCCGCTGCCCGACCGCGGATATCTCGCTACGTCCCCTGCTGCTCGATGCCTATCGCAGCCTCGATGCCTATCCCGAAGTCAAGACGACTCTCAGTGCTCTGCGCGCGCAGGGGCTGCGCACGGGCATTCTCTCGAACGGCGACCCCATGATGCTGAGCACTGCCGTCGCTTCCGCCGGTCTCTCAGGTGAGCTCGACGCGGTTCTGTCCGTCGAAGAGGTGAAGGTCTTCAAGACGAGTCCGGACGCCTACCATGTCGCCCTCGAAGCTTTATCCCTGAATGCGGACGAAATCGTCTTCGTCTCATCCAACCGCTGGGACATCGCGGGAGCCTCCGCTTTCGGCCTCATTCCCATCTGGGTGAACCGGCTCAACTTACCGGATGAATATCCGGAATTCCCTCCCCGTGCGGTCATCGACTCCCTTGAGGGGCTATTCTCGTAATCGTCATGGCCGCACCTGTTGCGGCCATCCACGTCTTAGGAACCGCCTCGTCAAAAGACGTGGATCCCCGGAACAAGTCCGGGGATGACGCAAGCAACATGCTGATGAAGAGACTTACTTCGCGAGCGCCGCGAGGATGCGCGCCCAGGAGCGCGTACCTTTGTGGAAGCTCTTGAGATCGTACTTCTCGTTCGGCGAATGGATGCGGTCGTCGTCGAGACCGAAGCCGACGAAGAGCGTGTCAAGGCCGAGCGTGCGCTTGAAGTCGCCGCCGACCGGGATCGAGCCGCCCATGCCGATGACGATGGGCTCCTTCTTCCACTCGTCATGGAGTGCTGCCTTCGCGACGGTGAGCGCCGGGAAGTCGTGCGGCAACGCCAGAGCGCGCGAGCCCTTGTGCCTGATGAACTCCACCGAGCAGTCGGCGGGAATGCGCGCGCGCACGAAGGCCTGGAAGTTGTCCGAGATCTTTGCAGGATCCTGATCGCCGACGAGACGGAAGGAGATTTTGCAGCGGGCTTCCGCCGCAATCACGGTTTTCGTGCCCTCGCCCGTATAGCCGCCGATGATGCCGTTCACATCGCAGGTGGGACGCGACTGAATCTGCTCGATGAGCATGCGACCCTTCTCGCCCGCCGAGTGCTTCAGGCCGACCTGACCGAGGAAATCCTCCTCCGCCAGATTCAGGCCCTTCCACTGCTCCAATACCTGCGTGGGAGTCTCGGGCACGCCCTCGTAGAAATCCGGGATCGTGATGCGGCCGTTCTCGTCGTGAATGTCGGCGATGATCTTCGACAGCACATGAATCGGGTTGCGCGCGGCGCCACCGAACATGCCCGAGTGCAGGTCGCGATCCGCGCAGCGCACGATAACTTCCTCGTACACCATGCCGCGCAGCGACGAGGTGATGGCAGGCGTATTCTGGTCCCACATGCCGGTATCGCAGACGAGCGCCACATCGGCCTTCAGCTCGTCCTTGTTGGCCTCAATGAACTCGGGAAGGAACTTGGAGCCGTCCTCTTCCGCCCCCTCGATGAGGAAGGTGATGTTGATCGGAAGCGATCCGGTCACCGCCTTCCACGCGCGGCAGGCCTCGACGAAGGTCATCACTTGGCCCTTGTCATCGGAAGAACCGCGGGCGCTGATGGCCTTGCGGCCATCCGGCAGCGTAATGATGCGGGGCTCGAAGGGCGGCGTCTCCCACAGCTCCAGCGGATCGACCGGCTGAACGTCGTAGTGCCCGTAGAAGAGCACATGCGGCATCGCCTCGCCCTTGGCATGAGCGACCACGGCCGGATGCCCGCCCGTCTCGCGAAGCGAGGCCTCGATGCCGATCCCCTTCAGCTCCTCCACAAGCCATTCGCCGGCGATGCGGCAATGGTCCTTGTAGTCAGGGTCGGTCGAGATCGAAGGCACCTTCAGCCACTGGAACAAACGTTCCAGGGAGGCATCGAGATCGGCATCGATCTTGGCTAGAACTTGGTCGAGCTGGGACATAGCGGTCCTTATCAGTTGAAGAATCTGTCCGGTTGCGCGGCAAAGTGCGCCTAAGACGAGCAGGCCGCAAGGGGGGCACGGCCTTGGGTCGGCCTCCTTGGAGTGGCCCGGAGGGTTCCGATGGGTTACGGCCGTCATCAAACCGTCACGTATAATCCATATTTCCGGAAATATGGATAAGACAGATGCCATCGCAGCCCTGGCCGCGCTCGCGCAACCGACGCGCCTCGAAATTTTCCAGTTGCTGGTCGGCATGGGGCCGGAAGGCATCCCCGCCGGAGAGCTCGCCAGCCGCTTGGAGGTTCCCCAGAACACCCTGTCGGCGCATCTGTCTGTCCTGTCGCGGGCGGGCTTGGTAGCCGGAGAACGGCGCTCCCGCTTCATCATCTATCGCGCTGACATCGCACGCCTCCAGGAGATGATGTTGTTCCTGCTGAAGGATTGCTGCGGCGGCAAGGCCGATATCTGCGCTCCCCTCGTTGCCAACCTGACATCCTGCAAGAGCCCCGCGCATGACTGATCGCGTGTTCAACGTTCTCTTTCTCTGCACCGGCAACACGGCCCGTTCCATTCTTGCCGAGGGCATCCTCCGCAAGGATGGCCAAGGCCGGTTCAATGCCTTTTCCGCCGGAAGCCAACCCAAGGGCACAGTCAATCCTTTCGCCCTGAAGGCTCTCGATAGCTACAACTACCCGACGCAGGGCCTTCGCTCGAAGAGCTGGGACGAGTTCGCCGGCCCGGATGCCCCCATGATGGATTTCATCTTCACGGTCTGTGACAACGCTGCAGGCGAGGCTTGCCCGTTTTGGCCCGGACATCCCGCCTCCGCCCATTGGGGTATCGAGGATCCCGCAGCGGTCGAGGGCACCGATATCGAGAAGGAACGCGCCTTCGTGCAGGCTTTCCAGTACCTGCGCAACCGCATCTCCGTTTTCCTGTCCCTGCCTGTCGCCGAGATGGAGCGTGAGGCCCTCCTCAGTCAGCTCAAGACCATCGGCACGATGGAAGGAGCGACACGCGATCCGGGAAAGACTCATCGATGAATGAGCCGCTCTCGCGCCGCCTTCTCGCTGAAGGCTTGGGAACGGCGTTTCTTCTCGCGACCGTCGTCGGCTCCGGCATCATGGGAGCGAAGCTCGCCGGGGGCAACATCGCGCTGGCTCTGCTCGGCAATACTCTTCCGACCGGAGCGATCCTCGTCGTCCTGATCCTTATCTTCAGCCCCGTTTCAGGAGCGCATTTCAACCCGGCCGTCACCCTTGCCTTCACGCTGAAGCGCGCCCTCACGTGGCAGGAAGGAGGCCTCTACATTGCCGCGCAAGTTGTGGGCGCAGTCCTGGGCGTGTGGGCCGCTCACGGCATGTTCGAGCTGCCTGTATGGCAGCTCTCGGTGACGGTGAGAACCGGCGCGGGCCAGTGGATTGCGGAGTTCATCGCAACCTTCGGGCTTTTGCTGACGATCTTCGGCTGCATCGCCCGTGCGCCGTCGGCAATCCCCTACGCCGTCGGGCTCTACATTACGGCGGCGTACTGGTTCACCGCTTCGACGTCCTTCGCCAACCCTGCCGTGACCCTGGCCCGCGCCCTCTCCGATACATTCGCCGGCATTGCGCCTGCCAGCGTTCCGGGCTTTGTCCTCGCCCAACTCGCTGGCATGCTGATTGCCACAGCAATTCAGCCATGGCTTTGGCCGAGACGTGAAGAAGCAAGAGAGGTCTAGCGCCTCAGCAGACCGCCCAAGGTGCCCCGCACGATGGCGCGGCCGATGGAGCTGCCCTGGCGTCCTCCGATGGACTTTCCAAGCTCGGCCGCGATGTTGCCCACGGTCTGGTTGACCACGGTGCGGGTCACTTCGCGCACGACCTTCTGACCCATCGTCATCGTGCCCTTCCGCTGTGGGCCATTGGTGCCGAAGATGTTGCCCAGCATATCGAGAATGCCCCCGCCGCCCTCGGCGGCCTTGGCATCGGCAGCAGCCTGCTCGGCGCGTTTCGCCAGCATCTCGTAGGCGGATTCCGGATCGATGGGCTGATCGTATTTGCCCTTCATCGGACTCGACGCGAGAATCTGCTGGCGCTCGGATAATTCGATGGGACCGACCTGGGCCATCGGCGGCGCGATCAGCGTACGCTCCACCATGGAGGGCGCGCCCTTCCCCTCAAGCATCGAGACCAGCGCTTCGCCGACGCCGAGTTCCGTGATCGCCTTTTCGGTGTCGAAAGCCGGGTTCTGACGGAATGTTTGCGCAGCGACGCGCACGGCCTTCTGCTCGCGCGGCGTATAGGCGCGCAACGCATGCTGCACGCGGTTGCCGAGCTGCGCGAGCACCGTCTCAGGCACGTCGACCGGATTTTGCGTGATGAAATAGACGCCCACGCCCTTCGAGCGGATGAGGCGCACAACCCGTTCCACGGTTTCGACGAGCGCCTTCGGCGCATCGTTGAAGAGAAGATGCGCCTCGTCGAAGAAGAAGACGAGCTTGGGCTGATCGAGATCGCCGACTTCCGGCAGCTCCTCGAACAGCTCCGACATGAGCCACAGCAGGAACGTGGCGTAGAGGCGCGGATTGCTCATGAGCTTGTCCGCCGCCAGGATGTTGACGACGCCGCGCCCGTCGCGATCCGTGCGCATCAGATCCTTGATGTCGAGCGCCGGTTCGCCCAGGAACTCGTCACCCTGCTGGTTTTCGAGCACGAGCAACTGACGCTGGATCGTGCCGATCGTGGCTTTCGACACATTTCCGTAAGTGGTGGTGAGCTCGCCCGCATTGTCGGAGATGAGCTGCAGGAGGGCGCGCAGATCCTTCAGATCGAGCAGCAGCAATCCCTGCTCGTCCGCGATGCGGAAGGCGATGTTGAGCACGCCCTCCTGTGTCTCGTTGAGATCGAGAAGGCGCGAGAGAAGCAGCGGGCCCATCTCGGAGATCGTCGCGCGGACACGGTGTCCCTGCTCGCCGAAGATGTCCCAGAACACGACCGGGAACTGGTCCGGCTTGTATTCGATGCCGATATCCTGCGCGCGCTTGACCAAGGGCTCCTTGCCGTTGCCGGGAGCCGCCAGGCCCGAAAGATCGCCCTTGATGTCGGCGGCGAAGACCGGAACGCCCGCCTTGGAAAAACCTTCCGCCAGCACCTGCAGCGAAACTGTCTTGCCTGTGCCCGTGGCGCCCGTGACGAGGCCGTGGCGATTGGCGAGCCTCAAGTCCAGATATTCCGGCTTGGTGCTTTTGCCGATGAAGATCTTTCCGTCTTCGAGCATCGTGTCTGTCTCCAGAATCTGCAAAAGGATCTTAGAAGACCCGTTGCCAGTTTCCACTCGGGAATTTTCGATTGAGATTTCTCGACTAAATAGTTTACAGCTAAACTATCACATCAACCAAGCACCAGGAGAATCATATGGACGAGCTCATCGCCCGCGTCACGCAGAAGACCGGTCTCGATCAGGCGACCGCCCGCAAGGCCATCGGCCTGATCCTCGGCTACCTGCAGAAGGAAGGTCCGCAGAACGAGGTGAACCAGCTGATCGCCGCCCTTCCGGGCGCCCAGGACGCGATTGACGAGGGCAAGGCTGGCGGCGGTGGCGGCGGTCTCATGGGCATGGTCGGCTCCATGGGCGGCGGCGTGATGGCGCTCGGCGGCCAGCTCATGGGCATCGGCGTTTCCATGGGCCAGATGCAGCCCCTCGGCAAGGAACTCTTCGCCTATGGCCGCGAAAAGGCCGGCGAGGACACGATGGGTGCCATCATGGGCTCGATTCCCGGTCTGTCGCAGTTCGTTTAAGCCCTTTTCTTACAGCGGTCCCGGACAGCACAAGCCGAACCGGGATCGCTGTCGAGACAGAGGCGTCGATGAGCCGATCTCTCTCGATGGAGCGGAACGTCAGGCGATCACGAAATCATACCGCCCCAAACGTTCGGAACCGGCGCTCTCGATGTCGAACAGGAGCTGCGTCCTGAAGAGCCGATCCCGCTCATTTCCCGGTTCGCCGGGGAAGAAGAGCTGCGTCGTGAGGATCGAGCCACCGGAGCGCTGAACCTTGAAATGGATGTGGCGCGTACGGCCCGGGTACTGGCCAGGAACAACTGTCGTGAACGACCAGCGCCCCTGTGCATCGGTTCTCTGATAGCCGCGCAGACGATGCCCAACGTTGTCGTACTGACCGTTCCCGTCAGCCTGCCACAGCTCGACGATGGCGTTTGTGATGGGACGGCAGGACCGATCGACCACATGACCGCCGATCCTCAGGCGCATTCCACTCACCTCCCCAGCGGTCAGATCGCTGCGCAAGGGGCTCTTAGGCTTGTAGAACGGCCCTTCGGTCAGCGACGGCGTGGGTGCGTGACCGTCTTCACAGGCGGGCGTGAGAGGCAGCGGGAATGGGGCATTCTGCGCGAAGGCATGACGCCCCGAGAGAAAGGCTAGAGCAGGCGGGGCAAAAAGCCCTGAGACAAGATCACGTCGGGTAACGCTCATGTGACGCTCCTTCTGAAGATCCTCCACCTTGGCGAAGCAGGGTGTCACATCCTGCATGGATTGAAAGATGGAAGTTCTGTACCTGGACAATTCCTCGTCCTTTAAGGGCATTTCCACGCCCCCGCCGACCCGGTATCTTCCGGCGCAATTTTTAGAGCCGCTCTCCTCCAGACGAGGATACACCCATGGACGATCTCCCTCTTGCCGCCGATTTCCCTCACGCCACCCGCGAGCAATGGCTCAAGCTGGTCGAGGGGGTGTTGAAGGGAGCCGACTTCACCAGGAAGCTCGTCGGCCGCACTTACGATGGCATCGAGATTCAGCCGCTCTATCCCAAGGCGGAGGGAGCGGCCCGCATCGCACGCGAGCAGGCCGGGCGCTGGCGCGTGTCGCAGCGGATGGACCATCCCGATCCGGAAAAGGCCAATGAACTCGCCCTCGCGGACCTCGAAAGCGGTGCCGATGCACTGACCCTCGTCACCCGCAAAGCCCCCGCCGCGCGCGGCTTCGGCGTCAAGATCGAGACGATCGAGGATCTCGACAGGACGCTCTCCGGCGTGATGCTGGATCTCATCCATCTGCGCCTCGATGCCGGCGGCAAGGGCCGCGCCATGGCCGAGCTTCTCATCGCACTTGCCGAAAAGCGCGGCCATAAGCTGTCGGACCTCTCACTCGATCTCGGCATGGACCCCATCGGTAGCCTGGCTTCCATCGGCAGTCTTTCTGTCGCGTGGGACGAAGTCTCGGCCCGCATGGGCGCGATGCTGAAGAGCCTGACCGAGAAAGGCTTCAACGGCCGCGCCTTCCTGGCAGACGGACGCACCTATCACGAGGCGGGCGCGAGCGAAGCGCAGGAACTGGCCGCCGTTCTCGCCACGGGCGTCAGCTATCTGCGGGCGCTCGAGACCCAAGGCCACTCCCTCGATGCCGCCCGCAAAGCCTTGTCCTTCCTGCTGGTGGCGGATGCGGACGAGTTTCTGACCGTGGCGAAGTTCCGGGCACTGCGCCGCCTCTGGGCTAAGGTTGAGCAGGCCTGCGGCCTGGAGCCCAAGCCCATTCGCCTGCAGGCCGAAACCGCCTGGCGCATGACCACGAAGCGCGATCCGTGGGTGAACATGCTGCGGGCGACGGTCGCCACCTTCTCGGCCGGCATCGGCGGCGCGGATGCGATCACGGTCCTGCCCTTCACGGCGGCGCTCGGTCTGCCCGATGCCTTCGCTCGCCGGGTGGCGCGCAACACGCAGCTGGTGCTGCTGGAGGAGTCGAATCTCTGGCGCGTGGCCGATCCTGCGGCAGGCGCCGGCGGTTTCGAGGCGCTGACCGATGCGCTCTGCGAGAGAGCCTGGGGGCTCTTCCAGGAGATCGAGCGCGAGGGCGGCATCGTCGAGAGCCTCAAGCAGGGAGCTGTCCAGAGCCGCATCGCCACCGTTCGCGCGCAGCGGGAGAAGGCGGTCGCCACCCGCAGGGAGCCGATCACCGGCACGAGCGAATTCCCAAACATCCACGAGGCGGATGTCACAATCCTGATGCCGGCCGCTCCTGCGGCGAAGCAAGAGACTGTTCAAGCTGTCGTATCGGTCACGCCCCTGCCCTCGATCCGCTCGGCTGAAGCCTTCGAGCGGCTGCGGGATCTGTCGGATGCCTACCTTGCGAAGACGGGGGGGCGTCCGAAAGTGTTCCTGGCCAATCTCGGGCCCATCTCCGCCTTCACGGCCCGCGCGACGTTTGCCAAGAACTTCTTCGAGGCCGGCGGGATAGAGGCCGTGACGAACGATGGTTTTTCCGATACGGACAAGCTCAAGCAGGCCCTTCTTGAAAGTAAAGCAAAGCTTTCCTGCATCTGTTCGTCAGATGAAATTTACGAAAGTCATGCAATTGAGGCCGCTAAGAACTTGCGTGAGGCGGGGTTATCTACTATCTACCTGGCTGGGCGCCCGGGGGAACGCGAAGAACAGCTGACCGGCGCCGGCATCACCACTTTCATCTATGCTGGGTGCGACACCCTCAAGGTTCTGAGCGAGGCTTTGGAGAAGGCCTGCTCATAAGTCCTTGAGCTGTCCTCCCGGCCTTTTAAACCGGGAGGATCGCGGTTTGATGATTCTTGCTAAGCGAACGGCTGTGGCCCTGGGCCTCGGCTTGACGATGATCGGCGGCGCCCTTGCCGCCCCTGGCGCCAAGCATGACGGGATCTGGAGCGTTCAGTTGGCGACGGATTCCGGCACTTGCGACAGCAGCGCCAGCTATTCCATCGCCGTCGAGAACGGCAGCGTTCGGTATATCCCGAGCCCTGGATCCTCCCCGGCCACCGTGTCGGGCCGGATTGGTCCGGACGGGACGGTCGATCTCGACATCCGCCGCAGCATCGCCAAAGCCGATGCCAGCGGCCGCCTGAACGGCAAGTCGGGCTCCGGCACCTGGCAGCTTGCCATGCTTGGGTGCTCTGGCCGCTGGACGGCTCAGAAACGCCCGGCTTAAAGCCCCAGCAAGATCAAGCATTCCCAGCCGCCGCATTGTTCGATGTGGCGGCTTTTTGCTGCCCGGACCTCTTCCTCTAGGGAGGAACCCCGTTCGGGACCTCACGTTATTCCAGCCTATTCCTTGGACTTGGAGGGCATGGAGTTTTCGATGCGAATGATGTCCTGGCTCGGCGCAGCGGTTCTGGCAGCCACCCTCGTTGCGCCCGCAGCCCAAGCACAAACCCATAAGTTCGACGGCACCTGGAGCGTCGAGGTCGTCACCGAGCAGGGCGGCTGCGACCGAGCCTATCGCTATTCGGTGATCGTTCAGAACGGGCGCGCCCGCTACGGTGGCCCGGAGCAGTTCGATGTGAATGGCCAAGTCCGCTCCAACGGTTCCGTCTCCGCCAGCATCTCGCGGGGGCAGGACAGAGCCAACGTTTCCGGCAGGCTTGTGGGCAAAACCGGCCGCGGCACCTGGACCACATCCGGGGGGCGCTCCTGCTCAGGCTACTGGAACGCCGAGAAGCGGAGCTGAGCCTAGACGATGCTCCGATAGCCTCATGATTTCGGATGCCCTAGAATGGGTGAAACTCAACACCTCTCCCATTCGATGAGGCATCCGTTTCAAGGTCATGACACGCATCCCGGATTTCTCGAGCCTTGGTTGGGCCGGCGCTTCCCAAGCCTCGCCCGCAGTGCAGCTTCAAGCAGAGCCCTGGCTCACGCCGGAAGGCATTGCCGTTAAGGCCGCTTATGGCCCCGAGGATCGAGCTGGGATTGACTTCCTCGACACGTTCCCGGGCGTCCCGCCATACCTACGCGGCCCCTACCCCACCATGTATGTGAACCAGCCCTGGACCGTGCGCCAATACGCAGGCTTCTCCACGGCTGAAGATTCCAACGCCTTCTATCGGCGCAACCTCGCCGCCGGTCAGAAAGGCCTATCCGTCGCGTTCGATCTCGCGACCCATCGCGGCTACGATTCCGATCATCCGCGCGTCGCGGGCGACGTCGGCATGGCGGGTGTCGCCATCGATTCCATCTACGACATGCGCACGCTGTTCGCCGGCATCCCGCTCGATCAGATGAGCGTGTCGATGACCATGAACGGCGCGGTGCTGCCCGTGCTCGCGCTCTACATCGTGGCCGCCGAGGAACAGGGCGTTCCGGCCGCGAAGCTTTCGGGCACGATCCAGAACGACATTCTCAAAGAGTTCATGGTGCGCAACACCTATATCTACCCGCCCAAGGGGTCGATGCGCATCATCTCGGACATCTTCGCCTACACCTCGGCGAACATGCCGAAGTTCAACTCCATCTCGATCTCCGGCTACCACATGCAGGAAGCCGGTGCGACGCAGGATCTGGAGCTCGCCTATACACTGGCTGACGGCGTGGAATATATCCGCGCAGGTCTCCAGGCGGGCCTCACCATCGATCAGTTCGCGCCGCGTCTCTCCTTCTTCTGGGCGATCGGCATGAACTTCTTCATGGAAGTCGCCAAGATGCGCGCAGCGCGCCTGCTCTGGGCCAAGCTCGTCAAGGGCTTCAACCCGCAGAGCGAAAAGTCGCTGCCCTTGCGCACGCATTCGCAGACCTCCGGCTGGTCGCTCACCGCGCAGGATGTGTTCAACAACGTGGTGCGCACCTGTGTCGAGGCCATGGCGGCCACACAGGGCCACACGCAATCGCTGCACACCAACGCCCTCGACGAGGCGCTGGCGCTGCCCACCGACTTCTCGGCCCGCATCGCCCGCAACACGCAGCTCTTCCTCGAACAGGAAAGCGGCACCACGCGCATCATCGATCCATGGGGCGGCTCCTATTACGTCGAGCGTCTGACGAAGGAACTCGCGGAGAAAGCCTGGAGCCACATTCAGGAAGTGGAAGCCCTCGGCGGCATGGCGAAGGCCATCGAGGCGGGCATTCCGAAACTGAAGATCGAGGAGGCCGCTGCCCGTACGCAGGCACGCATCGATTCAGGCCATCAGAAGATCATCGGCGTGAACGCCTTCAAGCCCACGGACGAAGCTTCCATCGACATTCTGAAGGTCGACAACGCGGCCGTGCGCGCCCAGCAGATCGAGAAGCTCAAAAAGCTGCGCGCCGAGCGCAACCAGGCGGATGTGGATGCAGCCCTCGACGCGCTCTCGAAGGGCGCTTCGACAGGCCAGGGCAACCTGCTCGATCTTGCGGTCAAAGCCGCGCGCGTGAAGGCGACAGTGGGCGAGATTTCCGACGCGCTCGAAAAGGTCTGGGGCCGTCACCGCGCCGAGATCAAGGCCATCTCGGGTGTCTATAAACGGGAGGTCGGCATGGCTTCACCTGCCGTTGAGAAGGTCCGCCAGCTCGTCGAACAGTTCGAGCACGACGACGGCCGCCACCCGCGCATCCTCGTCGCCAAGATGGGCCAGGACGGTCACGACCGCGGCCAGAAGGTGATCGCCTCGGCCTTCGCCGATCTCGGTTTCGACGTGGATATCGGCCCCCTCTTCGCGACGCCCGCGGAAGCCGCGCGTCAGGCTATCGAGAACGACGTGCACATCATCGGCGTGTCGTCGCTCGCAGCAGGCCACCTGACGCTCGTACCGGAGCTTAAAGGCGAACTCGCCAAGTTCGGCCGCGAGGACATCATGATCGTCGTCGGCGGCGTGATCCCGCCGCAGGATTTCGACGCGCTCTATCAGGCCGGCGCCTCAGCGATCTTCCCACCCGGTACCGTCATCGCCGATGCGGCCGTCAACCTCGTCGAGGAACTGAACCGCAGACTGGGCTATGGACCCAAACAGGCGGCGGAATGATCAAGTCGTTCATGGCGGCACCACGGGTGCCGTCTATTCAAGCTTGATGTTGGCCGTCCTGATCACCTTTTCCCACTTGTCGCCTTCGGCTCGCATATAGGCTGACATCTCTTCGGGCGTGCTTTGAAGCACCTCGATGCCAGCACCTGTGAGCTTGTCGCGGATCTCCGGCTGACTCACGGCACGGCGGTAGGCCTCGTTGAGCTTTGCGATGATCCCGGGCGGCGTACCGGCGGGCGCTACGATTCCCTGCCAAGCCCATGCCTCGAAGCTGGGGAAATCCGCAGCGACAGGCGGCACGCCAGGAAGTCCTGCGAACGGACCGGGCGACGCGACCGCGATGGCATTGATTGGACCCGACAATTGCGAGCGGGCCGTCGCAAAATCGATGAACATCATGCCGATATTGCCCGCCACCAGATCCTGCACGGCCGGAGCCGCTCCTCGATAAGGCACATGGGTCAGCTTGATCCCGGCCTCTTGCGCAAGGAGTTCTGTCGCGAGATGGAACGGGCTCCCCAAACCGGGAGTGCCATAAGAGATGCCGCCGGGATTCTGCTTGGCGGCGGCGACAAGCTCCTGAACCGATCTGACATTGAGCTTGTTCGTGTTGACCAGCAGCACGAGGGCGAAACGGCCGCTCAAGGAGATCGGGCTGAAATCCTTGTAAGGATCGAATGAGAGCTTACTGTAGAGCGTGCGATTGGTGGCGTAGGTCGCCGTGTCGCCGAGGAGGAGCGTGTAGCCATCGGGCTCGGCCTTGGCGACAGCCTCTGCGCCGAGATTGGTGCCGGCACCGGCCTTGTTCTCAATGACGAATTGCTGACCCAGCTGCTTACCGATTTCGGCAAAGACCAAGCGTGCGAAAAAGTCCGTTCCGCCACCCGCCGCATAAGGCACGACGACTCGGACGGGTCTTGCAGGATAATCGGTCTGCGCGAAGGTGCCCCTTGAAAAGGTCGAGGCTGCGGATGCAGCCACCATGCCGGCAAGGACTTTGCGGCGGGTCCAGGTCATCGTTTCCTCCAAAGTGATCATCTTTGAAGGAAGAACTAATCCTGGACCTCTTGCGGACAAGCTGAGCGTCCAGGAACCGCGCGAGCTGCACGGATGGGCGGGATTATTTCTCCCGCTCGATGGCGCGCTTCACCACCTGCTGCACTTCCGGGTTCGAGAGGAAGAGATCGTGGTTGATGATGCCGCCGCCGAACTCGGAAGCGTCGGCCACGCGAACACCCAGAGCTTCCAGCCGTTCGCGGTCCGCCGCACCTGCACGGATGATACCGCCCGCAAGACGGCTCGACATGGCAAGCGCGCGGTCGTTCGTGGAGCTGATCACGGTGATCTTCTTCGCATCCGGTCCCAGTCGCTCCAAGCCTCGTGCGAACAGATCGATGTCGATATCGGGCGCCGCCAGCACCACCGCGCCGATACGCTCCATGGCGCTCTCGCCGGCGGAAGCGCGCAGCATGCGCAGGGTCTCGAGCGTCAACAGCGTGCCCATGCTGTGCGCCACGATATGAATGCGCCCGCCACTCGGCGTCTTGGCGATGGCGGTGAGCAGATCCTCCAGGGCATCGCGCGACCACATGGCGGCCTCGCGATCGGCCACGTAGCTCAAGGTGGAGGCGGCGGAAGGCCAGGTAAAGAGGCCTGTGGCGCCTGGGAACTTGATGCCCTCCGACAGATCGACGGTGGAAGCGGCGGCCGTCTCGAAGCTCTCGCGATAGCCGTGGATGTAGAGCAGCAGGTCGCGTCCGAATGCCGCCTGCGCAAAGGCCTGGGCCGCATTGGTGCGATTCAGGGAATCAACCTTCGAGATCGTCCATTCCGAACTGCCGATGAGAGAGCCGGAAGGCGGCGTCAGGCGTGCTTCCGCATAAACGAGATCCGGCGAGCGCTCGCTGCTGAACCAGGGCTTCTTCGGCGGATCGCCGACCGGCAGACGTGTGGTGGCGATCAGCAGCTTCGGGTCCTTCTCCAGCCCCGGAAGCGGCGAGGAGAGCGGGCTCATAAGGGCATTGTCATCTCCCCCGATGCACCCGGAGAGGGTGATGGCGGTCAGACAGACGACGGCAAGGCGGGAGATGGACAGCAACATGAGGCCGGAGGATCAAGAGGTAAGGAGGGTCGGTGTTGTGTTGCCCCCGATCATGGCATGCGCAAGGCAAAGCCGGGGAATGCCCCCATTCCTTGCGCCTCAAGGTAAAGCATTGGTGAACGACAGGAGGCCGGCCTGCGCCTTGATGGCCGGCGAGGCTCCCCATACCATCCGCCTGATGATCGTCCTCTCGCGCATACTTCTCGTCATCATCGGCCTCTTCATTCTGCCTTTGAGCACCCACGCCCTTTGGTGGACCCTGCGCGAGGATGTCGCGCCCAATTGGCGCGCTGCGGATTGGTCGAGTGCGAAACTGCTCCCGCCAGCCTCGCAAACTCCGCAGGCCATCGTCGCGGTCTATGCGGCACGGGTGGGCCGCTGGCGCGGCATCTTCGCCCACCACACCTGGATCGTGGTGAAGGAGGCCGGTGCCGGCCAATACACCCGCTACGACAAGGTCGGCTGGGGCAGCCCCGTGCGGACCAACGGATGGGCGCCGGACGGGCGCTGGTTCGGCAATGCGCCCCATCCTGTGACCTTGATCGAGGGAGAGGATGCGCAACGGCTGATTCCCCAGATCCGCAAGGCGGTCTCGACCTATCCTTACGCTGCTTACGGCTCCTACAACGCCTGGCCGGGCCCTAACTCAAATACCTTCGTGGCCCATGTCCTGCGCTCGGTGCCGGAGCTGAATGCCGCCCTGCCGCCAACCGCCCTGGGCAAGGACTGGCGACCCTTGCAGGATCTCGTCGGGCTCACCCCAAGCCGCACCGGTATCCAGATCTCGCTCGCCGGTTACGCGGGCCTGGCATTCGGCTGGGTCGAGGGCATCGAGCTTGATTTCATGGGACTGGTCGCCGGGTTCGACATCCGCCGCCCTGCGCTCAAGATTCCAGCCTGGGGGCGGATCGGAATGGACCCGATCACTTGGTGAAAGTCGTAGTCGAATCCGGTAAGGCTATTCCCATGGCCGGGGGTTCAATGAAGAAAACGGATGTGACGGCAGAGGCCGTGGCGCGAGGCGACCGCGCGGCGCTCGCGCGTGCCATCACGCTCATGGAATCCCGTCGGCCCGATCACCGGGAGGCCGCACGCGCCCTCCTCCAGGAGCTGATGCCCCGCACGGGCAAGGCCGTGCGCATCGGAATCACCGGCGTGCCGGGAGTGGGCAAGTCGACCACCATCGATTCGCTCGGCACCATGCTGACCGAGAAGGGCCACAAGGTCGCCGTGCTCGCAGTGGATCCCAGCTCCACCCGCACGGGCGGCGCGATCCTCGGTGACAAGACGCGTATGGCGCGGCTCTCTGCCGACCCGAACGCCTTCATCCGCCCCTCCCCCTCTTCGGGGACGCTCGGCGGCGTTGCCGCCAAGACCCGAGAGACGATGCTGCTCTGCGAGGCCGCAGGCTTCGACGTGATCCTGGTGGAGACCGTCGGCGTCGGACAGTCGGAAACGGCGGTCGCCGATCTCACGGACTTTTTCCTCGTGCTCATGCTCCCCGGCGCAGGCGATGAGCTGCAGGGCATCAAGAAGGGCATTCTGGAGCTTGCCGACCTGATTGCCGTCAACAAGGCGGACGATGCGGGCGCGAAGGCGAAGGCGGCTGCCGCCGAATACAAGGCTGCCCTCCACATCCTCGCCCGAGCCTCCCCGACCTGGACACCGCCCGTGCTGACGATCTCAGGACTCACCGGAGAGGGCCTCGACGAGCTGTGGAGGAAGGTGCTGGATCACCGCAAACGCCTTGAAGCGACCGGTGAACTCGCCGCCAAACGGCGGGCTCAGGACACGAAATGGATGTGGGCTCTGGTCGAAGAGCGCATGCATGAGCGGCTTAGGCAGGACCCCGCTTTGAAAAAACGCGTACCGGAGATCGAGAAAGCCATTGCCGAGGGCAGCCTCTCCCCCAATGCCGGTGCAAGCGAGATCGTGACGCTGCTCGGTCTTTAGCCCGTCACATCATCTCCTCTTCGTCATCCCCGGGCTTGTCCCGGGGATCTACGCCTTCCGACGTTGCGCTTCCAAGGCGTGGATGGCCGGAACAAGCCCGGCCATGACGTGGAGGGGTTTACCCGAGAAGCGAAGGAGTCAGGCGAATGCCGCCAACCTCGATGCCGTTCCAGTTCCTGAATACCGGCTGCGCCAAGGCCTCGACGGCGGCTCGCTCCTGATCGCTCAGGGGCAGGAAACGCAGAATCAGGCCGGCCATCATGGCCTCCGCCGCCCGCGTGTGACCGTCATCGGCCTTCAGGGCGATGCCGTAGCCGAGTTCCGGGAACGTGGCACAATAGACGCCCTCGGCACCGACCTTCACGAAGGCGCGCTCTCTCAAGATCTCCATGAGCCTGGTGTCGAAGCGTCCGGTACCAGCCACCATGAAGGGATGAGCAGCAACAGCCTTGCGGATGCGCTCTGCCGCTGCCTTGGCCCCGCCTGAGAGCCCGGTACCCGTGCCGAATTTGGCAAAACCGAAGGCGAGCGAAGGCAACCGGACTGCATAAGTCGGGATCGAGCAGCCATCGATACCGCTCTTTTCCATCGAGTGGCAGGCGCCTGTCACATCCTCCAAGGCCTCGCGCACCATGCGCTGCACCGGATGGTTCGCGCCCACATAGCCCTTTGGGTCATTGCCCGTCCCGCAGGCCAGGCAGATGAAGCCCGCATGTTTGCCGGAGCAGTTGTTGTGCAGGGCATTCGGGATTTTGCCCTCTGCCGCCAGCGCCCGGCTCGCCGCCTCGCCCATCGGCCAATGAGTCCCGCATTCCAGGCAGCCCACATCCCGCCCGGCCTTGGCCAGCATGGTCTCGGCCACCCGCACATGCTCCGGCTCACCGGAATGAGAGGCGCAGGCCAGCGCGAGCTCTTCGTCCGTCAAATTGTATTTATCAGCAATACCACGCTCGAGCAGCGGCAGGGCCTGGAGGGCCTTGACCGCAGAGCGCGGAAACACGCGCCGGTCCACGTCACCGATCGACAGGACGGTCGCACCCTCCGCATCGACTACGGAAACGCTGCCCCGATGGCGCGATTCGACCAGCTGCCCCCGGATGACCTCGACAAGGAAAGGATTATCCATGAATGCCCCGTTATGAAAACGGCGGTCTTTTGGGCGCGCTTTTGCAAGATGTCAAAGGGGGGATTGTTTCAAAAGAGTCACGAACCCTTTTGGCATTCCGGCTTGCGGCCAAGTCTCCAGCGCCCTAAACCCTCGCTCTTGAGACAAAGGAGAGATCCTGATGCGCATTGCGATGATCGGGTCGGGCTATGTGGGGCTGGTGTCCGGGGCCTGCTTTGCGGATTTCGGTCATGAAGTGTGCTGCGTGGACAAGGACCCGAGCAAGATCGAGGCTCTCAACCGCGGCGAAATCCCGATCTTCGAGCCCGGCCTGGACGATATCGTCGCCAACAACGTGCGCGAAGGACGCCTGACCTTCACTATCAACCTGCCCGAGGCCGTCAAGAACGCCGAGGCGGTATTCATCGCGGTGGGCACTCCCTCCCGCCGCGGCGACGGCCATGCCGATCTCTCTTACGTCTACCAGGCCGCCCGCGATATTGCGTCCGCCATGGACGGCTATACGGTCGTGGTCACCAAATCCACCGTGCCCGTGGGTACCGGCGACGAGGTCGAGCGCATCATCCGCGAAATCCGGCCCGACGCGGAATTCGCCGTGGTCTCCAACCCGGAGTTCCTGCGCGAAGGCGCGGCCATCGCCGATTTCAAGCGCCCGGACCGCATCGTCATCGGCACCGACGATCCCCGCGCTCAAGGCGTGATGAACGAGGTCTACCGGCCGCTCTATCTCAACCAGTCCCCAGTGCTGGCCATGTCCCGGCGCACGGCGGAACTCACCAAGTATGCAGCCAACGCGTTCCTGGCCACGAAAATCACCTTCATCAACGAGATCGCGGACCTGTGCGAGCAGGTCGGCGCGAATGTGCAGGACGTGGCGCGGGGCATCGGCCTGGACAACCGCATCGGGTCCAAGTTCCTGCATGCAGGCCCGGGCTATGGCGGCTCGTGCTTTCCGAAGGACACGCTGGCCTTGATCAAGACGGCGCAGGACTTCGCCGCGCCCATCCGCATCGTTGAGACTGTGGCGGCGGTCAACAGCCAGCGCAAGCGCGCCATGGGACGGAAAGTCATTGCGGCCTGCGGCGGCGCGGTGCGCGGCAAGACGATCGCGGTGCTGGGCCTGACTTTCAAGCCCAATACCGACGATATGCGTGATGCCCCGTCCCTCGACATCATCACCGCGCTGCAGGATGCCGGCGCCCGGGTGCGGGCCTATGATCCAGAAGGCATGCAAGCCGCCAGCGCCCTGCTGACGGACGTAGAATATGCCCGAGACGCCTATGGTTGCGCCCAGGGAGCCGATGCGCTGGTGATCGTCACCGAATGGGACATGTTCCGGGCGCTCGACCTCAAGCGGCTGAAGACCGCCCTTGCCGCGCCCGTGGTGGTGGATTTGCGCAACGTCTACCGCCCCGAGGAGATGCGCAAGAACGGCTTCACCTATTTCAGCATCGGGCGTGTCTGACTTCGGATGGAGAGGTGTTCACGCGGACGCTCTCCCGTGCCATACATCCCCTCACGTCGTTGTTGCTTGAAGCCGATGCCTTTTGGAGCGCCCTATGCAGACCTTCTTCGTCGAGATCAAATGCAAGCTCGGCAAGACCTACGCGGTTGCCAACGCCCTCGCCGACCGGGAGATCGCTTCCGAGATCTACTCGACGGCCGGCAATTACGACATTCTCGCCAAGTTCCACGTGGATGACGGGGTCGATATCGGCCATTTCATCGCCGAGAACGTGCAATCCATCCCTGAGATCGCCGACACGCACACGATCATCACCTTCAAGGCGTTCTGATCACTGCGTGACGGCGCTGGTCTCCGTCACGTCACCGGCCGGGCGCGTGACCTCCGCGAGATAGGGGCCGATGCCCTCGTAGCGGTCGAGGCGGCGGACGATTTTCGAGTCGATCTTGTTGTAGAGTTCGGCGACCGTGACCGGACGGCGCTTGCGGCCTTTGCCTTCCATGAACAGGCCCGTATTGGCCTTGGCGGCTTTCGGGAAGAGCTTGGAAGCCTTCATGTTCGGGTCCTGATCCAGAACCTCGAGGAAGCGTACGGCACTCTTCGCTCCCAGGAAGTGAGCAAGGTAGAGCTCTGCCTCTGCAAGCTCCCGTTCGCCTTGAGCGATAAGGGCGCGCTCCACGTCCTTGATCAGTTCGCCCGCCATCAGCGCCGAGAAGTAGGGATCGGTGCGCAGATTCATGATCCATTCCCGATCCTTGTCGCTCACCGACGGCTCGCCATTGACCATGCGGATGGCCTCGGCTGCGGCGGTGAAGCCGTAATCTGCAGCGTGCATGGCAACGATCTCGAGCCAGGTGCGGTCGATGAACTGGAACAGGCCCTCGGCAGAGGATGTTGGAGCCTTGGCTTCGGGCGAGAGGCTCGATTCCACGTCGGCCAGGGTCATCATGTAGACCGGGTCCACGCCTGTCACATGTGCCGCCTTGAGGATGGAGTGAACCAGCCAGCGCGGAATGTTGCGCCCGTTGAAGGGGATGATCTCATCCGGATTGCCCGAGGCCTCGGGGAGAAGCTCCTCCCGTTCCGGCTTCACCTTCTTCTTCAACGAGAACGCACCGTCGATGATGGCTTTGAAGAGGCCCGGCTGCTTGCCGAGTTCCGGCGTGAAGGCCACCGAAGCCGCCACAGGATTGGCCACCGCCAGCGGCTTCACCGGGGACGAGTGATTGTTGTACGCCATGGCCGTGGGCAGGGTGGCGACGGCGGCAGGACCCGCCGTCATTCCCTGGAATCCAACCATCAGGCCCAGAGCAAGGGCCACACGGACCGTTCGGCGGCGGCGGCCGCCTTGGCGCGGATCCGCAACAGGTTGCGGCACGGCGCACAGCAGCGTTCTTGCATTACTCGGCATCACACTTGTTCCCGCGAAGTTCGGCATTGGGGCCGAACCACCCCTTGTGTCATTCTGGGACAAGAGTTGACGGGTAGATGTGTCGAGAATCGGACAGCTTGACCGTAAGAAGCCAATCTTACGGGCTTAAAAAGCGTCTTTTCCCCGGGAAAGGATCCCTAGATCCGGGAATTTTATGAGGAAGACTGAGCTACGAGCTGCGCATTCGTGCGCTCGAGGCGCTGTGCCAATTCGCGCATGACGGCCAGCGACATCTGGGGAAATTGAGCCAGAAGCTCAAGGAAAACACGCTTGTCGATGCGAAGTGCCGTGGTCGGCTCGGTGGCCATGATCGTTGCGGAACGGGGGGTGTCGGACAAAATGCCCATCTCGCCGACCAGGGCATTGTTTGAAAGCTCAGCGACCTGGATTTCTCCATTCGGGGTATTAAGGAGTACGCTCGCACGTCCGTCGAGGACTACATAAGCGGCATCGGACGGATCTCCCTGCGAGAAGAATCGCTGGCCACTGGCGAATTGCACCCGCTCGCTGGTGAAGGCGAGGAGCTTGAGCCTTGCCGGATCGATATCCCGGAACATCGGCACCTGTCTCAGGGACTGAACCTCGGTCTCAAGGGTCATGCCACCTCTCCTGCTACACTCTGGGCGGCCTCCGCTTCGGGCTTGGGAGTCCTTCCCTGCGGACCAGCCGTCTTCTCCGTGACAATACGTCCGTCGTTCACCCGCATCTGAACATCGAAAGCCGCCGCCTGTCGATCATTAGGCAGCACCATGAACAGGCTTTGTTGTTCAAGATCGTCGAAGAGCGCCTGAAGAATTCTCTCGGCACGCTCCTCGTCGAAGGGAGCGAGTGCCCCATCGATGATCATGATATCGGGGCGCTTCACCAAGCAGCGCACCAGATTGACGCTGGCGCGCTCCTGCGGCGAGAGGAGTCTGCCCGCCGTGCCGACCTCGTGGTCGAGACCGATGCGCTCCACATCCTCCAGGAGGTTAAACTCCCGGATCACCGCCGCGATCGCCTCGGCCACCCGGTGCCGGGCGTCCGCCACCTGGTAATTGACCCGGCCGAACAGAAGATTATCCCGCAAGGGCGCCGCCGAGCAGATCTTCTCGGGATCGTAGAACTCGACGCCGGTTGCAAATCCCTTCTCGAGGGTTTCGCGAACAAGGCTCCGCGTCTCGACGATCCGCTTCTTAAGATCGTCGTCCAGAAGTCCCAGGCGATGGCGGGCTTCAATATAGGCCAGGGGCAAGGCGAGGAGTCGCATACGCTCCTCCTGTTTCAGATTGGTTGCGCCCCTTGCTCGACGCCGAAGAATCGCTTGGAACTCGGGCAGTTCATCCGCCCCGATAAAGGAAAACTGCGCGAATAGGGAGTGCCCCGGCGGCAGTCCCTGGAAGATTTCCGTCATGGTCTCGGCGATCTGGAGACCCATGGTCGTGAGAGTGTCTGTCAGCTCAGCCTTGTCGATGGCACTCCGGAATTGCGGGTTCTGGGCCAGATTGCGCCCCATGAACTCGTCCGAGACCGGGACGCCGAACAAAAGGTTCTCGGCGACGGTGGCCTGATCGTTGTAGTGATCGATATCAAAAGGCTCGACGAGATCGGCCATGCCGTTCAACCGGAAATTCTCCCGCAGGCGGCTGCGCGCCTCGACCAAGCGCTCCGCGAGGGCGGTGTGGCGCTCAGGGTCGATCCAGCCCGCGAGACCGAACAGGTAGATCGCCTCACCCATCTCGACACGCTCCAGGAGTTTCACCAGCACCCGGTCGAGCTCCTGCGCGTCCTTGACGCCAAGCCGTCGGTAATCGATCCACTGATCGGCGACGGTCTCAAAAGGGTTCCCGGTTCTCGCAGCCTCGGCCACGCGGTAGGCTGCCTCTCGCTTGCCCTCCTCGGATTGCGCCACGGGCTTGAGGCGCAGGCCGTAGATAAGATTATCGCGAATGCTGCCGGGGAAGAGGATGGGGTCCACACCCGCATAGGCAATCCTGCGACCGGCCACGGAAGCGGGGAGCTGCGCGAGATCTCGATCACCGATGCGAATGCGGCCATCGACGTTCGAAATACGGCGGGCCAGGACGCGAGCCATCATGCTTGCGGCGGGGCTGCCATTGGAAATCAGCGCAACCTTCGCCGGCAAGTCCAGCGAGAAGGAGGCATTGTCGATGATCATGTCTCCATGGGGTCCGCTGAGGCTGAGATTTTCGGCCGTGAGAGTACCGACGAGCGGCGCGTCCTCTCCTTCCTCTTTGGGCTCGATCATCGGGCCCAGCCGCTCTTCCGCGAAATGCTGGGTGACCTGATCGTATTTCACCTGCACGTCGAGACGCTGCTGATCCCAGTCGATCAGTTCCTTCAGGGGCGGCGGCAATTCGCGATAGGCGCTGATCACGGCGACCAGCTGACCGATATCGAGCGTACCGCGCAGGGCGAAATATCCACCCACTGCGTAGAACAGGAACGGCGTGACCTGCGACAGGAAGTTATTGAGGAATTTGACCGCGAATTTGCGATTGTAGATCTTCAGACGGATGTTGAAGAGCCCGAAGAGGCGATTGCCGATTTCCGCCCTCTCCCAGGCATAGGCATTGTGCACATGCACGACCTCGATGCCATCGAGCACCTCTCCGATGCGCCCTGCGAGTTCGCGAGAGGCGAGCTGACGCTGCTTGCCGAGACGCAGAAGCTCGCGCCGCAATCGGGGGATGATGGTGAATTGCACGGCAATAACGCCTAGCGCCATAAGGCCGAGCCAGACGTTCTGCACCATGATGAAGAAAAGCGCCGTCGAAGCCTGAAGCCCCAGCAAAACGGGCGTGATGAAGGCATCCCCGATGAAGCCGCCAATAGGCTCGACCTCGTCCTTGATGATGGTGGCGGTTTCTGACGACTTGACGGTCCGCAGCGCCTCCGGCGTGAAGCGCAGCACCATGGCGAACAGATCGAAGCGCATGCGCCTGAGCATCCGCTCTCCAAGCACGCCCTTGGAGATGTTGACCCAATATTTGAAGCCGTTGTTCACGACGACGAAGAAGAGGAACAGGCACGAGAGCCCGATCAGGAGACCGATACGGCCCACCTGGAACCCCTCGAAGAGCTGTACGGACCCGCCCCCCAGCCATTGCGGCCACTCGAAGCCAAGCTGCAGAAACGGTGCCGTAACGTTCCCTTCCTTGAAGGCCTCACCTTGGATGGCCTGGTTCACGATCTGGCGAGGAAGGTCCAGTGAAATGAAGTAAAAAGGCTGGGACAAAAGCACGACAAAGCAAATGAATAGCTGGTCGCGTTTTGAGTGAATCCATATATATCGAAAGAGGCTCTTTTCCATTGACGTAAAGTTATACCACTTAAACTCTGGAATGAACCTCTTCCCGATCTTGATCACTGTCTTATCTGATCGAGTGGGGCTTTAGAAGAGGTAGAGACGGAGGATGCGACGTCAACTGACGCGCCCTCCTGCCAAGGGGCAGCCGCATGGCGGATTTGGTGACCAGCTTGAACAAGGACCCTGATCCGCGCTCGGCCAGCCTTGATGGGGCCAGCGGCCCTCGGGTTCTGATCTACAGCCACGACACCTTCGGACTTGGTCACCTGCGCCGTTCGCGCGCCATTGCCAACGCCATTGTCGAAGATAGGCCAGACGCTTCGGTGGTGATCATCTCGGGTTCGCCCGTCATCGGCAATTTCGAGTTCGGCAGCGGCGTCGACTACATCCGCATTCCCGGCGTGACCAAGCTCCCAGACGGGGACTACCGCAGCCTCAATCTCAATGTGAGCATTGATGAGGCCACCGGCCTGCGCCAAGCGCTGATCCTCCAGACTGCGAAGGCGTTCCAGCCGGACGTGTTCATCGTCGACAAGGAGCCGACCGGCTTTCGCGGCGAGGTTGTTCCAGCCCTCGATTATCTGCAGGCAAGCGGCTGCCGCCTCGTGCTCGGCATCCGGGACGTGATGGATGAACCCGCTCTCCTCGTTCCCGAGTGGGAGCGCAAGGGCGCGAAGGAAGCCCTCATCCGCTACTACGACGAAATCTGGGTCTATGGCCTCAAGGATTTCTATCGGCCCCTCAAGGCGTTCGACCTGCCCGCCAGCGTGAAGAAGCGCATCACCTATACCGGCTATCTGCGCCGGGAGGTGCCACCCACCCCATCGTTGACCAAGTACCCGAAGATCACGAAGCAGCCCTTCATCCTGGTCACCACCGGTGGCGGCGGGGACGGCGACGATCTCATCGACTGGGTGATCTCGGCCTATGAGGCCGATCCGACGCTGGAGCAGCCGGCGCTGATCGTCTTCGGTCCCTTCATCGACCGCGATCAGCGCCGCGCCTTCGTGGAACGCATCGCCCAGCAGCCGAAGCTCGACGCCATCGCCTTCGACACCAAGATCGAGCGGCTCATGAAGAAGGCGGACGCCATCGTGGCCATGGGCGGCTACAACACGTTCTGCGAGGCGCTCTCCTTCGACAAGCGCACCCTGATCGTGCCGCGCACGAAGCCGCGCCTTGAACAATATATTCGCGCCGTCGAGGCCGAACGCCTCGGTCTCGTGCGCATGCTGAGCGATTACAAGAAGCCCCGCACGCCGGAGCGTATGGCGGAGGCCCTGCGCGGCCTCTGCTCGCAGCCGCGTCCATCGGAGGTCACCATTCCAGGCCTTCTCGATGGGCTTGACCGGGTGAAGGAGCGGCTTAAGGCTCTCACCAAGCCAGCAACCCCGTCCAAGCCAGCCTTTCATCAGGCGGCCGAGTAAAACTTCTGATGCTCCCGTCACCTACAGCCCGGCGGATCGCCATTGTCGTCAAAGGCTATCCGCGCCTCTCGGAGACCTTCATCGCGCAGGAAATCCTGGCGCTTCAGGATCGTGGGCTTGATCTCGAAATCTGGTCTCTCCGTCATCCGACGGAGCGGACCGTCCACCCCATGCACAAGAAGATTAAGGCGCGGGTGACCTATCTGCCGGAATATCTCTACGAGGAGCCGCTGCGTGTTCTCAAAGGTGCGTTCTGGAGCCTCGGGCAGAAAGGCTTTGGCGCGACGATCAAGGCATTCTGGCGCGACCTGAAGCGGGATGTCACCGCCAATCGCATGCGCCGATTGGGGCAGGCCTTCGTCATGGCGCGGGAGCTGCCCGCCGACGTGAAGCATCTGCACGTCCACTATCTCCACACGCCCGCTTCCGTCGTGCGCTATGCAGCGCTTCTCACCGGGCGTAGCTGGACCTTCTCGGCTCATGCCAAGGACATCTGGACGACACCCGATTGGGAAAAGCGCGAGAAGATGCGGGAAGCGCTCTGGGGCGTGACCTGCACCGCGCATGGCGCTCAGAACCTACAGGCCTTGTCTTCACCGGATCGCGTCTCGCTTGTCTATCATGGGCTCGACCTGTCCCGCTTCCCCGCTCAGCCCGAGAGCCGCCCGGCGCGCGACGGCACCAATCCCATAGACCCTGTGCGGATCGTATCCGTTGGGCGCGCGGTGGCGAAGAAAGGCTATCGCGATCTGATCCAGGCCCTCGCCGCCCTGCCGGGTGATCTGCACTGGCGCTTTGCGCATATCGGGGGCGGGGAGCTGCTGAGCAGCCTGAAGCAGCAGACGCAACAGGCGGGCATCGCCGACAAGGTCGCCTTCCTGGGCACGAAGGCTCAGCCTGACATCATCGCGCTGCTGCGCGAGGCCGATATCTTCGTGCTGCCGTCCAAGCAAGCGGCCTCCGGCGATCAGGACGGCTTGCCGAATGTCATCATGGAAGCAGCAACCCAGGGGCTTGCACTTGTCGCCACGAACTTTGCGGGAATCCCTGAATTCATCCGCGATGGCGTGGAGGGAGAGCTCGTTCCACCCGGCGACTGGGAGGCGTTGTCGAACGCACTTAACCTTCTCGCCCGCGAACCCGAGCGGCGAAAAGTATTGGGCGATGCAGCCTATCGCCGCCTTCGCCAGGACTTCTCCATGGAAGGCGGCATCGATCGGCTGGAGGAGCGCTTTCGTGCTCTTGTCGGCAACCTGAAAGAACCGGAGCCGGTGTGAGCGCCAAGAAGCCTGTCGCGTTCTATGCGCCGCTGAAGAGCCCGAACCACCCACTTCCATCGGGCGACCGCACCATGGCGCGCCTTCTGATGAAGGCGCTCGACGCCGCAGGATTTGCGCCGCAGCTCGCCAGCGAGCTGCGAACCCTCGACAGGAGCGGCGACAGGCAGGTTCAGGAGAACCTGCAACAGCAATCCCTGACGGAAGCCGCACGCCTGATAGACCATTACAAGAACCTGCCGGAAAAGCTGCGCCCTCACCTATGGTTCACCTATCACGTCTATTACAAGGCCCCCGATTGGATCGGCCCATTGGTGAGCGAAGCTCTCAACATACCCTATGTGATCGCTGAAGGTTCACGAGCGGCAAAACGCGCCCAAGGGCCCTGGGCTCTCGCCCATGCAGGTGCGGAAGAAGCGCTCGATCATGCCGATGCAATCTTCGTGATGACGGCCAAGGACCGGATTGCGCTGGAACAGGTGCATCCGGCTCATCAAGTCCTGATCGATCTACCGCCATTCCTGGATGCTTCGGAATGGCCGGTCCCCACCTCTCCTCGCAACGCAAGCACACCACGCCTTCTCTCGGTGGCCATGATGCGCGAAGGTGACAAACTCGCCTCCTATCGCATTCTTGCGAGCGCGCTCGAGAAGGTCACGCATCTCTCCTGGTCGCTTGATATCGTTGGTAATGGCGAGGCGCGTGCCGAGGTCGAGCGCCTGTTCGCGCCTTTCTTGGATCGTATGCGCTTCCATGGGCAGATCGAAAGCAGAAGCGATCTCGCCGCTCTTTATGAAGCAGCCGATCTTTTCGTCTGGCCCGCCGTCAACGAGGCCTACGGCATGGTGCTGCTGGAAGCGCAGCTCTTCGGCTGTGCCGTGATCGCCGGCGATTTCGGTGGTGTCTCAAGCGTGGTGGAGCATGGAAGGACAGGCCTTTTAACCTTGCCCGGCGACGCTACAGCTTTTGCGGATGCGATGAGAGACTTGCTTGAACATCCTGAACGGCTTCGGCAGCTTGGCGACGAGGCACGCCGCTTCATGACGAGGGAGCGCACCATTGCTGGCGCAGCCACGCGGCTACGCGAGGTTTTGGCGCCCCTCACATCGAGAAGAGGAGCACGAGCTTGCGCGTCCTGATCGTCGTCACCCATCTTCTGGGAGCGGGCCATCTCACACGAGCGGCGGCTCTTGCGCGGGCTTTCGCGCAGGACGGTCATGAGACTACGCTCGTTTCGGGCGGCACTCGATCCCGCCTGACAGGCCTCGATGGCATCACGTTTATTCAGCTGCCGCCTGTGCGTACCATCGGCACGGATTTCAAGACGCTGCTCGATGAGGACGGCGCGCCCGTCCACAACTTCCGGCTGGCGGAGCGCCGCATCCTTCTCCTTCAGGCATTGAGGGCAACCCGCCCGGACATCATCATCACCGAACTCTTTCCCTTCGGCCGCCGCGTACTGGCGGATGAGTTCATGACGCTCATCAACGAGGCACGGAGCTTGAGTCCACGACCGCTCGTCCTCTGCTCCATCCGCGACATCCTCGCCTCGCCCTCGAAGCTGGAGCGCATCGAGGAAACGCACGCACGCATTCTCGAAAGCTACGATGCTGTCCTCGTTCATGGCGATCCGCAGATCGTACCGCTGGAGGCCACGTGGCCCGTGGACGAGCGCATTGGTCCGCTCATTCACTACACCGGTTATGTCGATGAAAATCCGGAGCCCATTCCGCAGGGAATGCGCAATGGCATTCTCGTTTCCGGCGGATCGAGTGCTGCGAGCTTGCCGCTCTACCGCGCCGCCATCGCAGCCGCGAACGAGATCACGGAGAAGCCCTGGCGTATCCTGATCGGACGCGGCATTGCGGAATCCGACTTTGCGGCCCTTCACGACGACGCGCCGGCCCATGTGACGGTGGAGCGCGCAAGGCCGGATTTCCGCACGTTGCTGGCGCAAGCCGAACTGTCCATCAGCCAGGCGGGCTACAACACGGTGGTGGATCTTCTGCGCAGCGGCGTCGGATCGATTCTCGTTCCATTCGAAGCCGGCCACGAAACCGAGCAGCGCCTGCGGGCGGAACGCCTGAAGGCACTCGGCCTTGCCGAGATCGTCCCTGAAACGGAACTGTCGCCTCATCATCTTACTGAGGCCGTGCGCCTCGGCCTGTCCCGCGCGCCTTTGCCGCCCCCTCACATCAACCTCGATGGAGCACGCCTGAGCGTTGCCGTTGCGGAACGCCTCGCACTAACCCGTCCTGCCCTCCGTCGCTCCAACGACTGGTCTCCGGTGGAACGGGCCCTCGCACGCGCCAGGGACTACGGCTGCGCCATCCGCGCCTGGTGGCGGGATGATGATGCGGTGGCTGATACACCCCAGCTCGACCGGCTTCTCTCCTTGAGCCGTCGCAGCAAAGCCGGCATCGCGCTTGCGGTCATTCCTCATCGTCTCGAAGCCTCGCTGGGCAAGCGCCTGCGGAAAGAGGAGACCGCCTTCGCCCTGGTTCACGGCTGGTCTCACGCCAACCACGCCCCTGAAGGACAGAAGAAAGCCGAGTTCGGAGTTCACCGGCCGACCGCCATCATGGCAGCGGAAACTGAGCAAGCCTTACAGAGGGCGCGGGAGAAACTCGGCGGCACCCTTCTGCCGGTTTTCGTGCCGCCGTGGAATCGGGTCTCGCCCGAGCTGATCCAGCATCTGCCCCGTACAGGCTTCACGGCCCTTTCGACCTTCAACGACCGCAAAGCGGCTTTCCCGGTCGAAGGCCTGCTGCAGGTCAACACGCATATCGATCCGATCGACTGGCACGGTACGCGAAGCCTGGCCGATCCGGCTTTCATCATTGCGAATCTCGCCGCTGCCATCGACCGTCGCGTCATGGGCACGGCGGACCGGGAGGAGCCCATCGGCTTCCTGACCCACCACCTAATTCATGACAATGTCATCTGGTCGTTCTGCGAGGAGCTGATGATGCAGCTCCGGCATTGGGGAGTTCCCCTTATGCGCCCCGACCAGGTCTTTTCGGGTAGAAACAGGATCACAACCTTGGCCTGATGCGTTATGATGAGAGCCCGTTGGAGACACTCATGGAAGCGCCGCTCCTGTCGATCCGTCAGCTGACGGTCGATTTTCATACCGATACCGGAGACTTCCGGGCGGTAGACGGCCTGACCTTCGATATCCCGAAGGGCAGGACCGTGGCGCTCGTGGGGGAATCCGGCTCCGGCAAGTCGGTGACTGCCCAGGCCATTCTCCAGATCCTCTCGAAGAAGGCACGGATCACCGGCGGCTCGATCATCTTCAACGATCCTGCGCTTCAGGTCCCCATCGACATCGCCGCCCTCAGACCCGAGGGCGAGGCCATGCACCTGCTTCGCGGCGGGCGCATCGCCATGATCTTCCAGGAACCGATGACTTCTCTCTCGCCGCTGCACACCATCGGCGATCAGATTTCGGAAGCGCTCCTGATCCATGCGGATGCGAGCAAGGCCGAGGCGCTGCAGCGCACCATGGAGGTTTTGGCGCGCGTCGGCTTTCCCGATCCGAAGCGGGCGCTTCGCACCTATCCCTTCGAGCTTTCCGGCGGTCTTCGCCAACGCGCCATGATCGCCATGGCGCTGATTACGCGCCCCTCTCTTCTGATCGCGGACGAGCCGACCACGGCCCTCGACGTGACGACGCAGGCCCAGATCCTCGATCTCATCAAGGAGCTTCAGGCCGAGACCGGCATGTCAGTGCTGCTGATCACGCACGATCTCGGCGTGGTCGCGAACGTGGCTGACGACGTGGTCGTCATGTATCGCGGTCGGATCATGGAGGCAGGCACCCGCGAAGAGATCTTCCGCCATGCGCAGCATCCCTATCTGCAGGCGCTCATGCGTGCCGTGCCGCGCTTCGCGATGGCGGAGAACGAGCGTCTGACCCCGATCCGCGAAGTGAAGAGCGCAACGCTCGCAAGAATCCATGCGCCTGAGCGGCCGCAACCCCAAGGCCCCATTCTCAAGGCCGAAGGTTTGACGAAATGCTTCACGCTGCGTTCCGGCCGGTTCTTCGGCAAGCCGAGAATGATCCGTGCCGTGAACGAGGTCGATCTCAAACTCCCCGCCGGCAGGACGCTGGGTCTGGTGGGTGAATCGGGCTGCGGTAAGACCACCGTATCGAAAATGATCATGCGTGCGCTCGAACCCGATGCCGGGCGCGTGCTGTTCGATGATGGCACAGGACCGAAAGACGTGCACCGACTCGAAGGCGAGGACCTGACGAACTATCGCCGCTCGGTGCAATTCATCTTTCAGGATCCGTTCTCGTCACTCAATCCGCGCATGACGGTCTACGAGATCCTGACCGAGCCCCTGCGCATCCACAACATCGGTACGCCGGACGAACGCTATCAGCGCGTCAAGCAGTTGCTCGACATGGTGGGACTCGACCAGCGCTCGCTGAGGCGCTACCCACATTCCTTCTCCGGCGGTCAGCGCCAGCGTCTGGGCATCGCACGCGCGCTTGCACTGGAGCCGCGTGTGCTGTTGTGTGACGAGCCGGTCTCTGCTCTCGATGTATCCGTGCAGGCGCAGGTTCTGAACCTCTTGAAAGATCTGCAATCGGCGCTTGGGCTGTCCTACCTCTTCGTATCCCACAATCTCGCAGTGGTGGATTACATTGCCGACACCATCGCGGTGATGTGCCGAGGCTATATCGTCGAGGAAGCGCCGAAATCCTCCCTCTTCCGCAATCCGGTTCACCCCTACACGCAAGCGCTTCTCGCAGCAGTGCCGGACCCGGACATCGACCGACCGCTCGATTTCGCAAAGCTGCGGGCAGACCGCTTCTCCAATCCGGCCGAATGGCCCGAGCCGTTCCGCATTCCGAATGGCGAGTTTGGCGTGATGAAGGAGATCGAGCCCGGCCACAAAATTCGGATGGGCCGCGTAACGGCGCAGGAGGCGGCGTGATGATCCGGTTTCCAATGAAGCCTCAGGTTCTCGCCCTTGTATGCAGCCTTCTCGCGCTGCCGGTTGCGGCACAGGACCTGCAGGAAACGCCGTTCTTCAAGGACAACGCAAAGAATCTCCCGCCCATCGCCGAACGCGTCCCATCGGCACCGCTCGTGATCGAGGGCCAAGGCCAGCCAGGCGGAGACATCGTGACGCTCGTCCCCCGCGCCCGCGACATCCGCTATATCTCAACCTATTCCTACACCCGCCTCGTCGGCTACGACAGAAACCTGCAGCTCCAGCCCGATTTGCTCGAAAAATTCGATAATCAGGACGACAAGGTCTTCACTTTTGTCCTACGCGCAGGTCATCGCTGGTCTGACGGCACCCCCTTCACGGCGGAAGACTTCCGCTACTATTGGGAAGACATCGCGCATAACAAGGATCTATCGCCCGCAGGGCCTCCCGAATTCATGCTGGTGGATGGAAAGCCGCCACGCTTTGAAGTCATCGACGAGCGGACAGTCCGTTACAGCTGGGATAAGCCTAACCCACGCTTCCTGCCGCAGCTTGCAGGTGCGCTCGATCCCGCCATCTACAGAGCCTCGAAATATCTCAAGCAGTTCCACGCAAAATATGCCGACAAGGCCGCCTTGGAGGAAAAGGCGAAACAGCAGAAGCTGAAATCCTGGGCTGCTCTTCATAACCGCATGGACGACATGAAGGAGCAGACGAATCCGGATCTGCCGACCCTCATGCCATGGCGTGTAACGAACGCGGCCCCTGCGAACCGCTTCGTCTTCGAACGCAACCCCTATTACCACCGCATCGACAAGCAGGGACACCAGCTTCCCTATATCGACCGCATCATCATGGATGTGTCCGCCGGCGGCCTCTTCGCCGCCAAGGCGAATGCCGGCGAAACGGATCTTCTGTTCCGCGGCGTCTCCATGGGCGACATTCCGGTGCTGAAAGAAGGCGAGAGGGTCCACGGCTACAAGACCCTGATCTGGCCCTATGCACGCGGCACGGAGCTGGCGCTTTATCCCAACCTCAATACGGTTGATCCTGTCTGGCGCCAGCTCAATCGCGATGTCCGCTTCCGCCGCGCCTTGTCACTCGGAATCGATCGCAAGACATTGAACAACGCCCTGCTCTTCGGTCTCGGCACCGAAGGCAACAACACAGTGGTGCCTGAAAGCCCCCTCTTCTCCGCAGAACTGCGCACGTTGAATGCGCAATACGATCCGGCGCAAGCCTCGCGGCTTCTCGACGAGATCGGCCTGACAGAACGCAACGGCGCGGGATTTCGCCTGCTGCCGGATGGGCGCGAGCTCGAGATCATCGTCGAGACGGATGGCGAGAGCAGCCTCGTGGTGGATGGGCTGACCCTCATCAGCGAGTTCTGGCGCGAGATCGGCGTGAGGCTTTTCGTAAAGCCGCAGGACCGCACGGTTTTGCGCAATCGCGCTTTTGCAGGGCTCACGGTGATGGTGGCGGCCCCCGGCTTCGATAATGCTATCCCCACCGCCATCATGCCGCCGACGGAGTTCGCCCCCATGCGCCAGGACAATTACTCCTGGCCGAAATGGGGCCAATATGTCGAGACCAAGGGCATGAACGGCGAGGCGATCGATTTGCCCGAAGCCAAGCGTCTTTCGGAGCTCTACGATACCTGGATGGCGACCGGCGATGAGGCCGTGCAGGACAAGGTATGGCGGGAAATGCTGCGCAACCATGCCGAGAACCAATGGGTGATCGGCACGGTGGCCGGTGCTCTGCAGCCCATCGTGGTCCGCAACGGCCTGCTGGGACTGCCGGCGAAGGCGCTCTACAGCTGGGAGCCCACGGCCATGCTCGGCCTCTACCGGGTCGACCAAATCTACTGGAACAAGGCCGCCAGCAAAGAGGCCCGCCGATGATCCGCTTTCTGTTGCGTCGCCTCGTCACTATGGCCGTCACGCTCGTCATCATTTCGGCGCTGGTGTTCTTCATCATCAAGCTGCCGCCGGGAGACTTCCTCTCCAACCTGATCTACGAATTGCGCGCGCAGAACGATAACGCCTCCATTACCAAAGCCGAATTTCTGATGAAGCAATACGCTCTCGACCGGCCGGCCTGGGAGCAGTACCTGATCTGGATCGGCGTGATGCCCGGCCCCAACGGCTTCTCCGGCCTGCTGCAGGGCGATTGGGGATGGTCGTTCGAATATGACAAACCCGTTGTGGACGTGGTGGGAGACGCCTTGTGGTTGACGCTTCTCGTCAATTTCGCGGCGGTGATCTTCATCCACGTCGTCTCGATCCCCATCGCGATCTACTCAGCCACCCGGCAATATTCGATCGGCGATTATCTGGCGACCTTCATCGGCTATATCGGGCTTGCGACACCGAGTTTCCTACTCGCCCTGATCCTGCTCTATTACCTGAACCGCTGGTTCGGCATTTCCATCGGCGGCCTCTACGATGCGAAATTCGCTGGCGAGCCCTGGACCTGGCCCAAGATCCAGTCCTTCCTTGCGCATCTCATCGTGCCGACCATTGTGATCGGACTTGCCGGAACGGCCTCCATGATCCGGCGGATGCGCGCGAATCTGCTCGATGAACTCGGCAAGCAATATTACGTGACGGCGAAGGCCAAGGGACTTGGGCCCACGAAGGCGCTCTTGAAATATCCCTTCCGCATGTCTCTCAATCCCTTCATCGCGGATATCGGCAACCTTCTGCCGCATCTCGTCTCGGGCTCGGTTCTGGTCTCGCTGGTGTTGAGCCTGCCGACGGTCGGCCCCATTCTGCTCAGCGCGTTGAAGAACCAGGATCAGTTTCTCGCCGGCTTCATCCTGATGTTCGTCGCGGTGCTCACCGTAGTCGGCATGCTGATTTCCGACCTGCTCCTTGCCTGGATCGATCCGCGGATCCGCATGGGAGGCGGGCGATGAGCACGGCCCTTCCGTCCACGAATCCTTCCTCCAAGCGCCATTACATCGATCCGAGTCCCTTCGATCCGGGTACGACGGAGCCCATCGGCACCGAGAACGAGAGCTTCTACCGCGCCTCGTCCTGGCAGCTCATGTGGTGGAAGTTCCGCCGCCACAAGGTCGCCCTGGCAGCCGCCTTCGTGCTGCTCGTCTTCTATCTCATCGTGCCCTTCGTAGAGGTTATCGCACCCTACAACCAGACGAAACGGCACGGCGACTTCCTCTATGCGCCGCCGCAGCCGATCCACCTGATGCATGAGGGCCGCCTCGTCGGGCCTTTCGTCTATCCGTACAAGTTCACCTTCGATCTCGAGACATTCCGGCGCGTCTACACGGTCGATAAATCCCAGCCGCAGCCGATCCGCTTCTTCTGCCGGGATGACGCTTACGAACTCTGGGGCGTCTGGAACACGAATGTGCATCTCGTTTGCCCGCCTGAGAACGGCACGATGTTCCTTCTCGGCACGGATCGGCTGGGTCGGGACATGTTCTCGCGCATCATCTATGGCGCGCGCATCTCGCTCACCATCGGCATTATCGGCATTGCGGTGTCCTTCACGCTCGGTCTCTTCTTCGGAGGTCTCGCGGGCTATCTCGGCGGCTGGGTCGATCACGTGATCCAACGCATGATCGAGATCCTGCGCTCCTTGCCGGAACTGCCCCTGTGGCTCGCGCTTTCCGCTGCACTGCCGCCGAACTGGAGCCCGATCCTCGTCTTCTTCGGCATCACGATCATTCTGGGCCTCCTCGACTGGCCAGGTCTGGCGCGTGCCGTGCGCTCGAAGCTGCTCGCCTTGCGCGAAGAGGATTTCGTGAAGGCGGCAGAGCTGATGGGCGCTTCCAAGCAGCGCATCATCGCACGCCATCTCATCCCGAACTTCATGAGCCACTTGATCGCCTCCGCGACGCTCTCGATCCCCTCCATGATCCTCGGCGAAACCGCCCTCTCCTTCCTTGGCCTCGGCCTTCGCCCACCGGTCACGAGCTGGGGCGTGCTGCTCAACGAGGCGCAGAACCTCGCCGCCGTGCAGCTCCATCCGTGGCTCCTCTTTCCCATGGTGCCTGTGATCGTGGTGGTGCTCGCCTTCAACTTCATGGGCGACGGCCTGCGCGATGCGGCGGATCCATATCATTGATGGGACATGACGTGCTGGAGCGCCTGAAAAAGCGGCTCGCCGACTGGCTCGGAATCACGCGTCTGAACCACGCCGTGTCCTTTGTGCTGATGCGGGACGTCAACGTGCTGTCCTCGGCTCCGAAAGGTGCGGAGGGTCATGCGGCTTTGCGAGCCGCGTTCCTGCATCTCATCGATCTTCTGAAGCCCGATGTGGTCTGCGATATCGGCGCACTCGATGGCTCTCTTTCACTGGCCGTGCGCGACAAGGCTCCGAACTGCGAGGTCATCGCCTTCGAGGCCAATCCCAAGACCCATGCGCGCCATCGAGAGGCGCTCTCAGCTCATGGCATCGACTACCGCAATCTTGCCGTGTCGGATTCCGATGGTCGCATCACGGTCCATGCGCCGCGCGGTCAGCACGAGGGTAAGACATCGCTTCTGCTGCGCAACGAAGAGATGGCCTATGACGATTACGAGGTCGAGACGCATACGCTCGATAGCCTCTTCAGGAATCGTCTGGATGCCAGAGATCAGAGCTTCTTCCTCTGGATCGATGTCGAGGGCGCGGCCGAACGTGTTCTGGCGGGAGCATCGGGCATTCTATATCAGACGCTCGCCGTCTTCATCGAATGCGAGACCTTCCCCTTCTGGCAGAAAGGCGGCAGCGCAGACGGTGTCGCCGACACGCTCTTGAAGGCGGGCTTCGTGCCCGTGGCACGCGATCGGGAATATGGCGACAAGCAGTTCAACGTCCTGTTCGTGGCAGGACGTGTGGCGCATCTGCTCGCGCCCTCGCTCTTCAATGCGAACTCGCCGTTGAGAAAGGGCCTGATCTCATCCCCTACTCGGGACAAATCGGTCGCCTATACAGAACTGGGCACGCTATCTCCCCTCCCCGTTGTGAGGAGGGATTGAGGGTGGGAGTCGCAAAGTCAGAGCGCTGCCATCATCCTGACGCCACAACAGTTCTACTGTCATGGCCGGGCTTGTCCCGGCCATGTCGACCAGAAAAGCGCAGTGCTCCAAGCAATCGGGATCACCGGCACGAGGCCGGTGATGACGTAAGTGACCGAATTCCATCGCTCACCCGGTCACCCACCCCTACCCCTCCCCACAAGGGGGAGGGAAACGCAAGGAGTGAGCGAGTGCATCGCCTCATCAACAAAAAGGGCGCCCTGAGGCGCCCTTTTTGTTTGTATTATTCTCTTAGCGACGACGCGGGCTCTTTTCGAGCCATGCGACCTGAGCCCCGTCTCCACGGCGCCCCTCTGGACGGCTGGGCGCAGACTTCGCCTGAGCAGGTCTTTGTCCCTGCTGCGGACGCTGCCCCTGAGCGGGCTTCTGGCCATGCGCAGGACGCGATTGGTTGACTGCGGGATGCCCACCTTGCGGCTGACCGCCTCCCGGCTTGCCGCTACGGCGACGGCGCTTCGGGCCTTTTTCCGCGTTCGGATCGGCGCTGCGCGGCTGGCCATGACCCTGATGCCCGCGGGCATGCGGAGCCGGACGGCCACGTTGCGGCTCGCGGCGCTCAGAGGACTCCGATGCCGCCGGAGCTGCGGGAAGCCCTTCCGGCAGCGGCATGACCGGCACCTTCAGGCGCGTCAGCTTCTCAATGTCCTTCAGGTATGCCTTTTCCTCGTCGTTGCAGAACGAGATCGCAAGACCCGTCGCTCCGGCACGCGCGGTGCGACCGATGCGATGGACGTAAGATTCCGGCACGTTCGGCAGGTCGTAGTTGATGACGTGCGTCACGCCTTCGACGTCGATACCGCGCGCGGCGATATCGGTGGCGACCAGCACGCGGCAAGAGCCGTCACGGAACCCGGCAAGCGCACGCTCGCGCTGCGGCTGTGACTTGTTGCCGTGAATGGCGGCACCCACGATGCCGGCCTTGTCGAGGCCGCGCACCACCTTGTCCGCGCCATGCTTGGTACGGGTGAAGACGAGCACGCGGTCAATGGACGGATCGCGCAGGAGGGTTTCGAGCAGAACCTGCTTGCGGTTCGTCGGTACGAAGATGACGCTCTGCTCCACGCGCTCTGCGGTGGTGGCGACGGGGGTCACCGCCACATGGGCCGGATCGCACAGGAAGGAATCGGCCAGCGTCGAGATGGTCTTCGGCATGGTGGCCGAGAAGAACAGGCTCTGGCGCTCCTTCGGCAGCAAGGTCACGATGCGTTTGAGCGCATGGATGAAGCCGAGATCGAGCATCTGGTCCGCCTCGTCGAGGACGAGGATCTCAACGTCGCGCAGCGTCAGCGACTTGCGGTCCACGAGATCGAGCAGGCGTCCGGGCGTGGCGACGAGGATGTCGACGCCATTTGCAAGCTCCTTCTCCTGGCGGGAGATGGTGACGCCGCCGAACACCACCGTGGTGGAGAGCTTGAGGTTGCGGCCATAGGCCTTGAAGCTGTCGGCGATCTGGCCGGCAAGCTCGCGGGTGGGGCTCAGCACGAGCACGCGTGCGCTCTTGCGCTGACGCGGCTTCGGATTCTGCGACAGGCGGTGGAGGATCGGCAGCGCGAAGGCCGCCGTCTTGCCGGTGCCGGTCTGGGCGATGCCGCAGACGTCTCGGCCTTCCATGGCATAGGGGATGGTCTGGGCCTGGATGGGTGTGGGCTTCTCATAGCCCTCAGCAGCCAAGGCCTTCAGGATCGGCTGGGCCAATCCGAAATCGGTGAAGAGTGTCAAAGTGTATCTTTCGAACGGATGCGGTGAGCCGCAAAGCAGGTTCGGCTTTTCTTAAGCTAAGGCGCTTCAGGGCTCTCAAGGCGACAACCCGCGTGATGGGGCTATCGTATGGGTCAAGCGATTGAAGAAGGGGACCGGGCTTTCGCTTCAAGAAGCGAATTTCCGTCACGCAGTCCCGCTCAAGCGGCTCGTGGTCGAGCGCTGACGCCGTGCTGTTCATATGAGGGTTAAAGGTCTATCCGTCAACCTCGAAGGCTGACATAAGGGCCTGTAACGCCGTAAGAATGAATCCATGTCCTCCCCTGCCCGCATGCCCTGGGCCTTCGTTTCTTCCCTTTCGCTCACCGTGCTGATCTCCTACGGCACGATCTTCTACGCCTTCGCCCTCTTCGTCGATCCGATGGGTCACGAACTCGGCTGGGGCAAGTCCGAGCTGACGGCGGCCTATTCCCTGGCATTGGGCACGTCCGCCTTCTTCGCCGTCCCCGTCGGGCGACTCATCGACCTAGGCTATGGCCGCACGGTGATGACGGGCGGCTCGGTTCTCGCTGCCCTTCTTCTGGTGCTCTGGTCGAGGGTTGAGAGCTACGCGGCCTTCGTGCTGATCTGGGCGGCTTTGGGCCTTTCCATGAGCTGCGTGTTCTATGAGCCGAGCTTTGCGGTTCTGGCTCGCAGGCTCGGCTTCCTGGCCCGGCGGGGCATCACCTTCATGACCCTGGTGGCGGGATTTGCCGGCACGGTTTTCATCCCCCTCACCCACCTGCTCATCGAGCATATGGGCTGGCGCAACGCGCTCCTCGTCCTGGCCGCCTTCAATCTCGTCATCTGCGCCATGGTGCATGCGATCGTGATCCCCCCGGCCCTCAAGGCATCCTCCCCGGATGCGGGCGGACAGCCGCGTCCCGTCCCGCCCAGTGCCCGCCATGTGCTGTTCAAGGCCTCGTTCTGGTGCTTCGTGGCGTCGTCCATCCTCCAGGGCCTCATTGGGGCAGGACTGCCAATCCACCTGATCCCGCTTCTCACCGAGAAGGGCTACAGCCTGGAAACGGCCGTGATTGCCTTTTCCATCATCGGCCCAGCCCAGGTGGCCGGGCGGATGACCATGGCGTTGGGCGAGCGGGCCTTCGGTATGAAGGGCATCGGCATCGTCACCTTGGTCCTCGGCGTTCTCGCCTTCGGGCTCCTACCCCTGCTGCCGCCTGGCTCCTGGCTGGTGGCAATTTTCGCAGGCCTCTTCGGCGCCTCGAACGGCATGATGACCATTGTCCGCGCCCTTCTTCCCCCAGAACTGTTCGGGCGTGAGAGCTACGGCATGGTCCAGGGCATGATCGCCATGCCGGTACGTCTGACCACCGCCGCCGCCCCCTTCCTGTTCGGAGCGCTCTGGGCCTGGTGGGGCAGTTATGCCGCCGTCATGATCCTGTGCTTAGGCATGTCCTTCTGTTCGCTCGGGTTCTTCCTGTGTGTCCTGTTGTTGCAAAAGGGTCGTGAAAACCCCGAAAATTCGCTTGCGTTAGACGGCTAAAGAACTCATGTGCTCACGAACAGAATTGCTTAGTTTGTGAGGAAAGACTCGTTCCGTGACGGCAGTAACTGATCTTCTCATCGTCGGCGGCGGCATCAATGGCGCGGGCATCGCGCGCGATGCGGCGGGCCGGGGCCTCTCCGTGGTGCTCTGCGAACAGGGTGATCTGGCAGGCTACACCTCCTCCGCCTCGACGAAGCTGATCCATGGCGGCCTGCGCTACCTGGAATATTACGAGTTTCGCCTGGTTCGCGAGGCGTTGTTCGAGCGTGAGCGCCTGCTGAACTCCGCGCCCCATATCATCTGGCCGCTGCGCTTCATCCTGCCTCACGAGAAGGGCATCCGCCCGGCCTGGTTCGTGCGCCTCGGCCTCTTCCTTTACGACCACCTCGCCCCGCGCAAGAAACTGCCGGGAACGGAGACCATTCACCTCACCAGGCATCCGGCTGGCCGAGCCCTGAAGCCAGGCTTCGACACGGCCTTCGTCTATTCCGACTGCTGGGTCGAGGACAGCCGCATGGTGGCGCTCAACGCCCTCGACGCCTTCGAGAAGGGCGCCGACATCCGCGTCCGCACCAAGCTCACCTCCGCCCGCCGCGATGGTCAGATCTGGGTCGCAACTTTGCAGGATGTGGAGACCGGCAAGACGCAGGAAATGCGTGCCAAGGCAATCGTCAATGCGGGCGGCCCCTTCGTGGCCGACGTACTCAATTCCAAGCTCGGTCTCAACACCACGAAGAACGTGCGCCTCGTGAAGGGCAGCCATATCGTGGTGCCGAAGCTCTTCGATACCGAGCAGGCCTTCATCCTGCAGAACACGGACAAGCGCATCGTGTTCGCGATCCCCTACCAGGAGAAGTTCACGCTCATCGGCACCACCGATATTCCAGTCGAATCCGTGCCGGACAAGAAGGTGGAGATCAGCCCGGACGAAGTGCAGTACCTCTGCAACATCGTGAACCATTTCTTCAAACGCCAGGTCACTCCGGCGGATGTCGTGTGGAGCTATTCCGGCGTGCGTCCGCTCTTCGACGACGGCTCCTCCAACGCCTCCGCCGTGACCCGGGACTACGTGTTCGACATGGACGCGCCACAGGGCCAGGCTCCTGTGCTGTCCATCTTCGGCGGCAAGATCACCACGTTCCGCAAGCTTTCGGAGCACGCACTCGAAGAGCTGAAGGCCTTCTTCCCGGATATGAAGCCGTCCTGGACGGAGGACGCCAAGTTGCCGGGCGGCGATATCATCGACGCCGACTTCGACAAGTTCCTCGCAACCGTGCGCCACCGCTGGCCCTTCCTGCCTGAGCAGCTGGCCCACCGCCTGTCGCGCGCCTATGGCACGCGTATCCTCGAGCTGCTCGGCACCGCCACCTCCATGGACGACCTTGGCGAGGATTTCGGCGCGGGGCTCACGGCGGCGGAAGTTGATTACCTCATGCGGCGCGAATGGACGCGCACGGCCGAGGACATCCTCTGGCGACGCTCGAAACTCGGCCTGCATGTGCCTGCCGACGCTCCGGCCAGGATCGACGCCTATATCGCCGGTCAGAAAGCAGCCTCCATCGCGGCTCAGTAGGAAGTGTGTAGGGCATCACCGGTTCTACCCTTCCCCTCAGGACGCATGAAGTCGGCACATGTCGCAGAAGGGCGGCCCGAAGGCCGCCCTCCTCCTATCATTAGGCCTTTAAAGCAGCCCGGATCTTCTCGGCAAAACCGGCTAGCACACCGTTGTCTGCCATCTGGCCCGTATGCGGCTTCAAAGGCACGCCCTCAAAGCGGGGGATGACGTGCACGTGCAGGTGAAACACGACCTGCCCGCCTGCTCCCTCGTTGAACTGCTGGATCGTCAGGCCATCGGCTGAGAAGGCTTCTTTGGTCGCGCGGCCGACGATCTGGACGGCCTTGAAAAGCTCCGCGACATCATCGGGCCTTGCATCCAGAATGTTGCGGGCTTTCGCCTTGGGGACGACCAGCACATGCCCGTCGCCGCGGGGCATGATATCCATGAAGGCCAACACATGCCCGGTCTCGTAGACCTTGTGGCACGGCAGCTCGCCTCTCAGGATCTTCGCGAACACGTTGTTGTCGTCGTAGGTCATCCTGTCCTCTCATCATTCAGGGCTTATGAGACTCATACACCGAGCCATCCAGCCAATCACTCCCATGAACGGGTCTGAAGGCCTTTCCTGGCGCGCGATTTCACAGGAATGGAACCTCCAGATCGCAATCTCAGGCTTCAGTCAATAATGGCTTGGCTGTGAAGTCGCAGAGTCAAACCTGAACGGGCGTATAGTCACGCACAGCCCGCCAGAGAATATTGCAGTTGAATCAGCCTGTTTTTGCAAGCGGATCAACAGTCGAGAAACTTGCGATCCCGTTTTCTAGACTCAGGTGAAGCCAAATACTCACGCTGTAATCGCGGCAACTTCTTAAATAGAATTTTCCTTTTTCTCTGCTCTTTTGTAGCCGATCACCCTCTACGATCAAAGGTACAAACAACAAATCGCCGCAATTATTTAAGCGTGGCAATCAAAATGGAAAACGTTCTTCATCTACATTGCTTTTTTTCATGAAAACTTTTTTGCAAAGGTTACCCCCTCCCCCTCGGAACCATCGAATTTGCGAGTGGTTGTTCATCCACGAACACCATTGGTCAAGGAGGCATAAGATGGCGCCAAGTAGTTCAACTTCGAAGCGCGGTTTCGCGTCCATGGATTCCGATCGCCAGCGTGAAATTGCAAGCAAAGGCGGCAAGAGCGTTCCTGCGGAGAAACGGTCTTTCTCGCAGGATCGAGAGCTTGCCTCCGAAGCGGGCCGCAAGGGCGGCCAGGCGTCGGGCAACACCCGTGGGAATCAGGAATAAAGATAGTAACTCTGCGTTGAAAAGGGGCCGCTCGACGGCCCCTTTATTCTTGTCGAAAGATGAAAGTCGAATTCCTCAAAAGCTGAAATGCCGTCCGGGCTTGTCGAATGCCTCGACGATTGCCTCGATCTGCGCGTCTTCAATCCCAATCACGGCCCTGAACTCGCGCAGGCTCGGGACCGGAAAGACAATGGCCCCAAGGTCGATCTGCCGGGCGAGTTCCCCTCCGAGAGCAGATAAGAGATCCAGCGGCAGCGGCGACACCCCGAGGATGGCTGCAGCCTCCCGAGCTACCTCCGAACCGGGTTGACGCGCTGCCCCGATCACGATCATGAGGCAATACTCCTGCAAGCTCCCATGCCGCGATCGGAGCGGCCGATGATCGAAAGCGCTTCCCCGTTGCCGGGTCAGGGCGAAGGCGAGCAGCAAGGCATCCGAAACGATACCCTTGGCAGAGCCCGGCCGGAGATAAGTGGACAACATTTCCTCAGGACCGTCGAGGAGCGTCAGATCGTACTGATCTTCCAGGCTTACGACTGACCGAAAGACATCCATCACCGGCACGGCGCTGGGATGAAAGAGGACGGCAACCGAGTCGTGCCCAATCGGATTCAAGGATGCTTCAGCCATCAAACAAACACGCCTGGAACGCTTTTGAATCCTAGAGAATGCGCTGAGTGCCGGCGGTCATGCCTCTGGACCAAGCCTGGACCACAAGGTGCCGCCTCAGCATGAGAGGACAGGTCACCTCATCCTGCTGGCTGACTGGCACGATCCCGCTCAGCATGGCAGCCACATTCGGCTTCTCACGAGGGGAGGAACTCGAGGCAAGCCGGGAGAATTCGTCGGGCAGTTCCTCCTGGCAAAGAGCTGCGTCCAGTTCATTGGTGGCAGTCATTGTCATCTCCGCATCTTTCTTGTGCTTCGGCAACGTGCCCGAAACGGCCCGGTTCCTTATGCGGCAGAAAGTTCGTCCCTCTTGCTCTCGGCGCAGAAACCGAGCCCCGGAAAATTTGCGGAAAATTCTGGAACCTCCTCCTCTTTTGAGGCGTTGTGCCAGCAACCGGTTCGAATGCCCCCTCGAGCCGGCCCCTTTCAAGGCGCAGCCTCTTTTGGCTGCGCCTTTTGTTTTGTCTGGATCTCCAACCCAAAAGAAAAGGCGCCCCGGAGAATCGGGGCGCCGCAGATCGACAGATGCCGATGACGCTTACTGCTTCGGAGCAGTCGTCGTCGTGTTTCCGGTCGCGTTGCTATCCGAGCGATTTGCGTTATCGCCATCGGACTTGAAGGCCGGAGCCGCCTGGAGTTCGGCCTTCGTCATGCGAAGGATCACGCGCTCCGGCTCGTTCGAGGCGGCCGAACTCTGACCCGACGCATTGCCCGTGGCGGTCGAGCCGGTCGTCGTCACGGTGTTGTTGCCGCTGGCGTTGTTGCCCATGGCGTTCGCCTGCTGCTTGGTGGCGAACTCGAGAGACTGGAACGGAACGGCGACATCCTTTTCACCGATCCCCAGGAAGCCGCCCACGCCGACTACGGCAGCCGTGACCTGACCGTTGCGGTCCACGATCACGTCGTTGATGTCGCCGATGGACTCGTTATTAGCGCTCACGACCCGCGTGCCGATCAGATCAGAGGCCATCATCTGGCCCTGCTGCATCTTGGTCATGAACTGCCCCTGCATGCCCCCGCTCTGGTTCATTGCCGACGAGCCCGTTGAGGAGGAGCCCATGGACGACGAGCCGGATGCGCCGGGCTGCATGGCCGGGGAGCCCGAAGTCGTCGAGCCGGAGCCCGAGGCGGTCGGGCGATCGGTTGGAGCGGAGGGTGCAGGCGAGGTCTGAGCGAAGGCGGGCGCAGCCGCGAAAGCCGTTACGACAAGGCAAGCTGCCATATGCTTCTTCAGCATTGGATTGTTCTCCTAATGTCCATTGAATCGCGATATGCGCCAAAGTGCGCAGAAGAGGAACGCCCCGCCCTACGCTTACGTTCCAATTTTTTCTGTATTCAAATTTTTGCTATTTAAAGTTTTGTTCAGAAAACAAATTAATACTTGTTCATGGAGCCTATTCATCTAAGTTCTTTCTGCATCTTGCTAGAACATACAACTCCTCAACTATCTCAAGACAAAGGCCGCCCCAGAGAAGCAAGGCACAGGCTGGGCATTCTGTTCGCGCTGGCGCTTGCCAGAGGGCTCACATCGCCCATGCAGCCGACAGGCGTCTGGCGCTTGGGCTTGCGAGCCCCCTCATCGCTGCCCTCACCATGAGTGGCCGGCGGATGCTGCACGGCAGGGCTCTGAAGATCCTCCTTCATCGTCAGGACGGGAAGATCGGTGTTCTTCGCCATTGTCGTGATGCCGGAGCGTGGATCGGATCGGTAGAGCACCTCTCCGTTGCTGCCTCGAAGGATGACGGTGGCATGGGTGAGCCCGACGATCTCGATAATGGAGATGCTCACAGCATTCTTCGCAGGTCGGGCCGGCACCATCCGATCGCCCTTTGCAGCCGCAGGATCATTCAAGAGAGCTGTCTTGAGAAACTCCTGCGACTGCGCCAGGGGCGCGATGCCGGCATCAAAGGCTATGCCGGCAGCCAGCAAAGCAGCCCCGGTAAGAGTGCACAATGTCGTGGAGTTGCGGAGCATCCCTGTCCCCTGCCTTCTCAGCTGAACCATTCGGGAAAACAACGCGGCCTCATGTTTGATGTTCCTGGACCTCCACATGAGGGTAATCCAAGAAAAAAGGTGGGAACCTTTATTTTCCAAGCAGCGTTCTAAAAGCACCGGCCTCCTGGTCCTCCCCGCATTCCCCTTGTGCATTGGCCGGCACCTTTAGACGGGCTTTAAGAGCCCGTCTTTTTTATGCCGATTACAATCTGGCAAAAGAAAAGCCCGGCTAAAAAGCCGGGCGATTACTTAGCCATAACTGCTTGAACGATCAGGCCGTCGCGGCACGGGGCTCACGGCGCTTGGCGCTCTGCTGGAAGAACAGGGCCTGACTTATGACGGCCGAGACATTGGCCGGCTGGAACGGCTTGGCGATAAGGAAGGCCGGTTCGGGCCGCTCGCCGGTCAGGAAGCGCTCCGGATAGGCGGTGATGAAGATCACCGGCACCTCGAAGGACTTCAGGAGATCGTTGACCGCGTCGAGACCCGAGCTGCCATCGGCAAGCTGGATATCGGCAAGGATCAGGCCTGGCTGCTTGGTAGAGGCGAGCTTCACAGCCTCGCTACGCGTCCGGGCGACACCCGTCACGTTATGGCCAAGGCCTTCCACCAGTGCCTCGAGATCCATAGCGATCAGCGGCTCGTCCTCGATAATGAGGATATCTGTGGCCATGTCGGCGGCGAGCTCACGGCCCGCCTCATCGACGAGTTCGCGCACCGTCTTGGTGTCGACGTCGAGAATCTGGCCCACCTCCTCCTCTCCGAAGCCTTCCAGGCAGGAAAGCAGGAAAGCCTGACGAGGGAGCGGAGTGATCTGTCCCAAGCGGACTTCCGCCGGGAGATCGCGCTGGATCTGCTCGCTGCGTCCGTTCACGGAAAGCGAATTCCAGATGCGCGTGAAAACCTGGAAAAGTTCGACCTTGACGTTACCGGAGGGGCCGATGGTCTCAGGCTCGCTCACCAGGGTTTCAAGGGTCGCAGCCACATAGGCATCGCCAGCCATCTGGCTGCCTGTGAGAGCGCGTGCGTAGCGGCGAAGGTATGGTAAGTGCTGGACGACAAGCTGAGCTGTCGACATTCGCTTCCCCTTATTGTGCTTATGACTCGTTGTACCGATGGACCATTCAACGCTGCAAAGCTGCAAAAGTTCCATTCTGGAACTGTAACTAACAACAAGCGTTATTGCTCAAAAATGAGTATAGAGCTACTGCCAAGGTTGGCTATCCCTTAATGATATAGTGGGATAGCAAGGGGAATCAGATGACAGGTGATAAGGGGAACAAGCTGGCTCGGGCGCTCCCGAGAACAACATTGAACGACAAGCTTGGGACCAAGGCAAAACTCGACAGTGGCAGCCAGAAGCGTATCGGCGACCAGCTCCGCGCCATGTACGACGAATTGATGCAGCAGCCCGTTCCTGACCGCTTCAGAGAATTACTGGACCAACTGGATAGAAAGAAGGAAGGGTCGCAATGACCCTCGAGCCTGACCTGCGAGAGGCTCTTCTTGCTGCCGTCCCCAGTCTACGCGCCTTTGCCATCTCGCTCTCCGGTCAGGTCGACAAGGCAGACGACCTTGTCCAAGATACTCTCCTGCGAGCCCTCTCCAACCTTCACCGTTTCGAGCGCGGCACTAATCTGAATGCCTGGCTCTTTACGATCCTGCGCAATCTCTTCCGTTCCGAATACCGCAAGCGCCGCCGCGAGATCGCAGATCCGGACGGCTCCTATGCCAGACGCCTGAAGGTTCAGCCCCAGCAGGGATCGCACCTCGATTTCGAGGATTTTCGCACCGCCCTTTCCCGACTCCCATCCGACCAGCGTGAAGCCCTGCTTCTGGTCGGCGCGTCCGGCTTTTCCTATGAGGAAGCCGCCCGCATCTGCGGCTGTGCCGTCGGTACCATCAAGAGCCGTGTGAACCGTGCACGCATCCGCCTGGCCGCGCTCCTGAACGTGGACGATATAGATGATCTGGGTCCTGATAGCATGACCCGCGCGGCCCTTCAGGGCTGAGCCTAAAAAAAACGCCGCCCCGAAGGCGGCGTTTCAACTTGAGGATAAGCCCTGTACGTACGGGCTTACGGGGCCTACATGGGGCTTCGCCCGCGCAGGAGACCGATGACAGCCGAAATGGCGAAGAGCACGATCGCAACGAAGAAGATCAGCTTCGCAATCTCGACAGCGGTACCGGCGATACCGCCAAAACCGAACAGAGCCGCGACCAGCGCGATGATGAGAAATGTGACAGCCCAACCGAGCATGGTGTTACCTCGCAAATATTAAATCAGCTTGCAGCCGATGACGCTCAATCAACGCCAAGCGCAGCTGTGAGGTTCCGCCGAAAAAACTTAAGCATGGGGTTTCCGCAAGCTCTGGCGTAAGTAATTTTTCGGTGTCTTACGAGTATGGAACTCAGCTCTCCCATCCACGTTTTTCAAAACACTTGGGAGATATATCGATGACCCGTTCCGTTGCCCTTCGCGCGTTTGTTCTCTTCACGGTTCTTACTATGCTCGCAGGCATCACGGGCATGGCGTCGCAGGCTGAAGTTGCGGAAGTCGTGTTTCTGATCGGCGCGTCGCTTTCCGCCGTGCTGCTGTTCTTCGCTCTTACGGTGCAGGCTCCCGCTGCAATCCCCGTTCGCGTGCGTCGCCGCCGCTGAGGATCCCTTCTCATATCCAGTAAAAAGGCGGCTCGATGAGCCGCCTTCTTCGTATCAGGATTCCGTTGGGTCACCGCCGTTGGGATGCAGGATCGAACCGGTAATGTAGGACGCATCTTCACAAGCAAGAAACAGATAAGACGGCGCGACTTCGTTCGGCTGGCCTGGGCGCTTGAGGGGTGTATTCGCGCCGAAACTCTTCACCTTTTCCGCAGAGAATGTCGCCGGGATCAGCGGGGTCCAGATCGGACCCGGCGCAACGCCGTTCACGCGTATTCCCTGCTCCGCCAGCTTCTGCGCCAGCGAGCGCGTGAAGGCGACGATGGCCCCCTTGGTCGCGCTGTAATCCAGCAGCTCCGAGCTGCCGCGATAGGCCGTGACCGAGGTGGTGTTGATGATCGTGGCCCCCTTCTTCAGATGCGGCATTGCCGCCTGCGTCATGTAGAAATAGCCGAAGATATTGGTCCGGAAGGTGCGGTCGATCTGCTCGGGCGTGATCTCGGAAATCTCGCCCTTCGGATGCTGCTCCGCCGCGTTGTTGATGAGGATGTCGAGTTTGCCGAAGCGTTGAATCACCTGATCAACGACGGAACGGCAGAAGGCAGGATCGCCCACATCGCCGGCGATGGTCAGGCACGTGCCTCCTTCCCTCTCCACGAGACGCTTGGTCTCCTGCGCATCCTCGGTTTCGTCGAGATAAAGGATGGCGACATTCGCGCCTTCCCGCGCAAAGAGAACAGCCACCGCGCGTCCGATGCCGCTGTCGCCGCCCGTGATGAGAGCCGTCTTGCCTTGAAGGCGGTTGCTTCCCGGATAGCGCGGCTCGAAATCGGGCCTCGGCTTCATCTCGGTCTCATGACCGGGCTGCCGATCCTGCACCTGCGGAGGAAGCGTCTGCTTCTGTTCGGAGCTCATGGCAACATCCCTGTTGGAGAGTGATGCGGGCTCTGGTCTGATCCTTCAGAAAAAGGAGAAGCCCGCGTTGAGGCTCAACGCGGGCTCCGAAAGCGTGTTCCTGCGCCTAGAGCATCGGACAGGAAAAGTGGACTTGCACTTTTGGGATCAATCTGATGCTTCCTTTCTAAGCAGCGCATCGTTTGAGCGGAAAACCGGATCCACTTTTCGCTGACGCGGCCCTTCGGGGCCGCACGATGCGCTAGACGTGCGGAGGCTCGGCGGTGCGAGACATCCCTATATTCAAGATGTGATAGAGAATGATCGCCCCGAAGGTGGCCGTGCCGATGCCATCGAGGGTGAAGCCTGCAACGTTCAGCTTGAAATTGCCGGCGCCGAGGATCAAGGCGACTGCCACCGTGATGAGATTGCGCGGATTCGAGAAATCGACCCGGTTTTCCACCCAGATGCGGCCAGCCGTTGCGGCAATGAGGCCGAACACCACGATGGACAGACCGCCGAGCACCGGACCCGGAATGGTGCTGATGAAGGCGCCGAACTTCGGCGAGAGGCCGAGCAGCAGCGCGAATCCCGCGGCGATGACGAAGACCAGCGTGGAATAGATGCGGGTCACGGCCATCACGCCCATATTCTCTGCGTAAGTGGTCATGCCCGTGCCACCGGCGGCGCCGGAGAGCATCGTGGCCAGACCGTCGCCCATGAAGGCGCGTCCGAGATAGGGATCGAGGTTGCGGCCCGTCATCGCGCCGATGGCCTTGATGTGCCCGAGATTCTCGGCCACCAGGATGATCGCCACGGGCGCGATCAGGCTCACTGCCTTCATATTGAAGACGGGGCTCTGGAAGGACGGCAGGCCGAACCAGGCGGCCTGCCCGATCTTCGAGAAGTCGATGGGCGTTCCATAGCCCATGAGGTTCGCGAAGATGTAATAGATCAGGTAGCCAAGGGCACCACCGAGCAGGACGGGCAGACGACGCCCCATGCCCGGCGCATAGACTGCGACAACGCCCACGGACAAAGCCGTGGCGAGCGCGATCCAGCGGGCGAAGTCGGAGCCGTTTGCGTTGTCGGGCGTGATACCCGAAGCGCTGTTGATGGCGATGGGAGCCAGCACGAGACCGATGGCGGCAACAATGGCACCGGTGACGACCGGCGGCATGAGCCGCTCGATCCAGCGGTGGCCCGCCATCTGAACGACGAGGCCGATCAGGAAATAGAGCGCACCGGCCGCGATGATGCCGCCGAGCGCAACGGGAAGATTCGGGTTCGGGCTTCCGACGGTTGCGCCTGTCGCGACCAGAACGGGGCCGATGAAGGCGAAGCTCGAGCCCAGATAGCTCGGCACCCGGCCGCCGACCACGAAGAAGAAGATCAGGGTCGCGAGGCCGGAAAACAGGATGGAAACATTCGGATCGAAGCCCATCAGGATGGGCGCCAGCACCGTGGCGCCGAACATGGCCACCACATGCTGCAGGCCCACGACGACCATCTGGCCCGTCGGCAGCCTTTCGTCGGGCATGATGGTGCCTTCAGTCTTCAAGGTCCATCGAGGCAGGTAATTATCGGCCATTTATTAATCCCCCAGACAATGACGCTTGAGGCGGCACCCTAGTGCCAGGCATGGAAGAAAAGCTAGCGCCTGGAATCACTTATTAACTGCTCCAGAGCCCTGGTTTCTGGACAGGGATCCATTCGGCGGTCACATCATTTCCCGTTCACGAGCCAAAAGGGCAAGCCAAGAGGATCAACGATGCGCAAGGACCAGAACGTGCCGGAAGGTGTGGTGCACAGCCTCCGGATCGACAGCGAGTGCTTGAAGGGCAACCTCCTCGGTGATCCCACAAGGCGGCGGATCGACGTCTACGTGCCGGCAGGCCATGACGGACGGGGCCTCCCTCTCCTCGTCGACCTCGTCGGCTATACGGCGGGCGGACCCGCCCACACCAACTGGAAGAACTATGGCGAGAACGTCCCGGAGCGGCTCGACCGCCTGATCGGGACGGGCGCGATGCCCCCGGTCGTGGTGGCCTTCCCCGATTGCTTCACGCGCCTTGGCGGCAACCAATATATCGACAGTGCCGCGATGGGTGCCTGGGAGACCTTCCTCACCCGCGAGATGCTGCCCCTCGTGGAGGAGCGCTTCGGCTGCGGCGGAGACGGACGCCGGGGCGTGTTCGGCAAGAGCTCGGGCGGCTACGGCGCCCTCGTCCATGCCCTGCGCCATGGCGGCTCGGTCTGGTCGGCGGCAGCCTCCCATTCCGGCGATGTAGGCTTCGAATACCTCTATCACCTCGGCGAGTTCGCCGGCGCGCTCAGGCACCTAGCGGGTCACGGCATGTCCATCGACACGTTTTTGAACAAGTTCGAGCAGGGACCGAAGGTCAAGGACCAGGACTGGCATGTGCTGATGATCCTCGCCCAGGCCGCGAGCTTCGACCCGGACCCGAACCATTTCTGCGGCATCCGGCTGCCCGTCGATCTCCATACCTGCGAGGTCATCGAGGAACGCTGGGCCAACTGGCTGCGCTGGGACCCGCTGCGCATGGCCGACGATCCCAAGATGCAGGCCAACCTGAAGAAGCTGAAGGCCTTCTACATCGATTGCGGAGACGCCGACCAGTACAACATGGTCTATGGTTCGCGGCAGCTGCACCGGAAGCTCGAGGCTGCGGGCATCACCCACACCTATGAGGAGTTCCCCGACAATCATTCATCGGTCGATTACCGTATGGATGTGAGCCTGCCCCTTCTCGCGAGAGCTCTCGCCTGACAGCATCACGCGCCGCCCGGCTCGTCTTCGGTCGGCAGATCGCAATGATTATGGATATGCGTGGCGGCATGGGCAGCGTGAGCCATGCCGACTACGATCTGGTCGACGCCGCGCACGACATCGCCCGCTGCATAGAGCCCTTTCACGCTCGTCTGGCAGTGATCGTCGACGATCAGGCTGCCTGATTGATCTTGCTCGGCCCCGAGCGACAGGGCGAGGTCGGAGCGGTATTTCAGGCCCAGAGCCGAATAGAGCACATCGAATCGATGCTCCTTGCCGCCCACGTGAAGCGCGGTGATGCGATCGTTTTCCATATCGAGGGACTCGACAGGAGCCTCGACGACCTTGATGCCATGCTCATCGAGCCTGGCCCGCTGCTCTTCATTCAGTTCCAGATGCTGTCCGAGGGTGAGCAGGGTCACGTCGCGGGAATAGGTGCGTGCAATGAACACCGCCTCTCCGAGACCATGAGCGCCATAGGCGATGACGGCGATCTTCTGGTCCCGCGATTCATAGCCGTCACAGATGGGGCAATAGCGCACGAGACCCCGCTGCACGGCATTGGGCACGTCAGGCAGATCGGGTTCGATGTCGACCGCACCCGTGGCGAGCACCACGCGCTTCGCCGCAATCTGGCTCGTGCCGCCATCATCGTCCTCGACAAGCGCGATGAAGCGATCCGGCTGCTTGCGCAGGCCCGTCACCTTCCCGCCTCGAATGCACTTGCCATATTGCTCCAGATGGGTGCGCGCCCGGGCGAGAAGATCCTTGCCGGAAATACCGTCCGCGAACATCGGGATGTTGTGGCTGGCCGGGATGCAGGCAGCCCGCGGCGTCCCACTGTCGACGATGAGGAAGCGACGCTTGAAGCGCGCCAGATAAAGCCCCGTCGTCAGCCCGGCCGGCCCCCCGCCGACGATCAGGCAATCGAGAATGTCTCCGTTGGCTCCCATCCCGCCATGGTCCCCTTCTGTCGATCCTAGAGGGGCACAACTCCCGAGAACGACAAAAGATCACCGTGAACGGCAGGACTTTTGGCCTTAGGGCTCCCGCTTCTCGAACCTTGCGCTACACTCGCGGTCGAAAGCCAGCAGCATCTCAGGAGCATTCGATGACAGTCACGCTGTCCAACGATCATCTCAAGGCCCAGATTTCCTCACAGGGCGCGGAACTGGTCCGCCTATGCGACGAGCAGGGCCGGGATCTGCTGTGGGATGGCGATCCAGCATTCTGGACGGGACGTTCCCCCCTCCTCTTCCCGATCGTCGGCCGCTTGCGCAATGACCAAGCGCGCATCGATGGGCGCGTCTATTCCATGAAGCAGCACGGGTTTGCCCGTGCATTGGCTTTCGAGATTGTCGATGCGGCTCCAGAATTCTGCCGGTTTCGCCTGAACGCGAGCGACGCCACGCGCGAGCAGTTTCCCTTCGATTTCAGATTTGACATGACCTACCGGCTCGATGGAGGGCGACTCATCTTCGCCGCATCGATCACGAATCCGGGGAGGCGCTCCATCCCCGTGTCATTCGGCTTCCACCCGGCCCTGCGCTGGCCCCTGCCCTATGGCGGCGAGCGCGATGCGCATGAGATCCGCTTCGAGGCTGCGGAGCCGGCCGCTTTGCATATGCTGTCCGATGGATTGATCGGGGCAGCCTCGCGCCCGACGCCGGTGCAGAGTGATCGCCTGCAGCTCCACGACGATCTGTTTCAGGATGGTGCGCTCGTGTGGAGCGAACTTGCGAGCCGTCAGGTTCGCTACGGCGTTCCAGGCCATCGCTCCCTCACGGTATCTTTCCCGACCATGCCGCATCTCGGCATCTGGACGAAACCCGGCGCAGGCTATGTCTGCATCGAGCCCTGGCAGGGCTATGCCGATCCTGACGGGTTCGAAGGCGAATTCAAGGACAAGCCCGGCATCGTGATGATCCCTGCCGGTGAAAGCCGCGACTTTTCGATGGGGATCCAAGTCGATCCGCCGAGTGTTGTCTGAGAACGCGGGATCGCTCCAACAAAAAGGCTCCGGTCCTGAGCAAGACCGGAACCGCTGACCAAGTCGTAATTGGAGGCCGCCTTAGCGTCCGTAGATATCCTCGACGCGAATGATGTCATCCTCTCCCGTATAGCTACCGACCTGAACCTCGATCACCTCAAGCGGAATGCAGCCTGGATTGACGAGGCGGTGCATGGAGCCGATCGGGATGTAGATGGACTCGTTCTCGTGCACGAGAGACACGTTCTCGTTCACGGTCACTTCGGCCGTGCCCTTCACAACCACCCAGTGCTCCGCGCGATGGTGATGCTTCTGCAGAGAAAGGCGTCCACCCGGCTTCACCATGATGCGTTTCACCTGGAAGCGGGAGCCGTGGTCGATGCGCTGGTACCAGCCCCATGGACGGTACATGCGGATGTGTTCGCTGGCCTCGGGGCGCTGCTTGGCGCGCATGGAGACCACCAGGTCCTTCACCATCTCGGAGCGGCTGCGCGACGTCACCAACACCGCATCGGGCTTGGCCACGACGACGATGTCTTCGAGGCCTACGACCGTGGTGAGAATGTCGTCGCTGTGAATGAGGCTGTTGCGAGCCTCAACCACTTCAACGTTGCCGCGCAGGACATTGCCGGCCTCATCCTGCCGGGACGCATCCCATAGGGCACCCCATGTGCCGATATCGGACCAGGAGAACGAAACCGGCAGAACGCCCGCCCGCTCGGTTCGCTCCATGACAGCGTAATCGATCGAGATCTTCGGGGCCTTTTTGAAGGCGTCCTCGTTGAGGCGAATGAAGTCGAGGTCGATCGCTGCGGTTTCGAGAGCCTCCCGAGCGGCAGCGAGGATCTCGGGCTGAAAGCGCTCAAGCTCCTCGATCATCACGTCGGCGCGAAACAGGAAGTTCCCGCTGTTCCAAAGGAAGCCTTGGTCGGTGTAGCTCTGTGCCGTTGTGGCATTCGGCTTCTCGACGAAGCGATCGACGCGGAAGGCATCCGTGCCTTTGATCGGGTTACCGAGCTGGATGTAGCCATAGCTGGTCGCAGGATGTTGCGGCACCACGCCCAGGGTCATGATGTACCCCTGGCTCGCGGATTCGAGAGCCGCCTCGCATGACGCAACGAAAGCTGCGGGATCATCGATTACGTGGTCGGCCGCGACGACGAGCACGACCGTATCAGGACTGTGGCGGGCGGCATGGCAGGCAGCAACCGCAATCGCGGCGGCGGTGTCACGCTGGATGGGCTCGAGAATGATGTCGGCCTCGGCGCTGATCTGTGCCAACTGCGCGGCGACGATGAAGCGGACATCGTTGCTGGAAATGATCGTCGGGTGAAGGAAAACGTGCGGCGCTGTGACGCGCTGAACGGTGCTTTGGAATGTGGAGTAGTCGCCTAGCAACTTTATGAATTGCTTGGGCATCCTGTCCCGGGAAGCCGGCCAGAGGCGGCTCCCTAAGCCGCCGCATAGGATGACGGGCAGAATGGATTTGTCGCCCTCGTTCATATCCGGCCCTCCTAGAGGGATAATGTTTCATAATCGCAATCTACAGGCCGGAAGTGCTAAAAGAAACAGTCATTAATCGGATTGAGAGGGCCACGAGGCCTGATCAGGGCGCTTGGCTCCGTACCAAGAGGCAGTTGGGTTCGTTCTGCCAAAATCTGTCTGTCTGTTCCGGAAGAGCCTCATGGCAGAAGAGCCTCATGGCACTTGAGATCACGCAGCGGAAATATTGAGTCGGCGGATGATGGTGGAGGTTGAGCCAGCCATGATGACGTGCTGGCGCAGTTCGGATAGATCTAGGCCAACGAGATATCGGCCCTGACCTCCAGGAACGAACGAGTGCCTCGTTCGGCTTGAGGATCGGACAGCGATGGTCATCGAAGCGGGCCGAGCCCGGGCTGCCGTTCTCATGGAAGCGCAGCATCAGCTTCACGGCCGCGGAAGAAATCTCGTCAAAGCGTAGCACCGCCTGCTGAATTGAGACTCCCCCTACTACCGTACCGTACGCTCGATCCGCTCACGCAAGTCTCGGAGTAGAGGAACTGGCGGATGCGGCGCGACACGGCCGATAACAACCAGCTCTAGGTAATTATCTCTTCCGATTCCACGCGACTGCTAACCGCTCCAAAGCTCACTCCCCGCATCAATTCGACAGCTTAGTAGAGGGTACTTTCACGAAAAGCGCTTTCTCTAAGAAGGGAGATAATGTCTTCGCGAACGTTGATGTCATGTGATGTATATCACGATAAACCAGTACGCCTCCGAGTGCGACGGGGCATACCCGTCCGTCGCAGAAATTTTGAGTGAAATCAAGTAGTTCAACCTTTTCCATCTCGGATGCAATTACAATTGCGTCATGCACCAATGCCTCAGATTGAACTGCGACACAGTCCTCCTTCCAGCTGCTGCTGGTTACTAGACATTTTTCAGGCCTTTTCCCAAACCATGGCGTCGGGCGGATCACTCGCAGATCAATGCCAATGCTTTTTACAGCCCTCCACGCAGACGCCATCCCTTCTGCCACTTGTTGATCATCCTCAGCAGTTCTTTCTTTTGAGGCTTGATATCGTGGATATTGGGCGACCAGGACAATGTCCGGCTTTTCCGTCTTTAGCCAGTCGATAATATTCTTCGACCACTCGACACACGAGCTATACTTATCTTTTAGTGCATCAATATAGATGGCATTCAGTGAGAATGCGCAACTCGTCTTCGCCACTCCACGGAAGAAAATGGGTCGACGCTTAACAATCTCCTGAAAGGCCGGAAACCATTGAGCCGCATGAGAGTCACCAATCAGGACCACTTTGTAGTTGCTTGCAGGATCTCCATAGTCACATGATTTGAGGCTGGTTTCCTTAAGGTTGTGATAGCAGCCTTCCTTGTATGCTGATGGAATATCGGCCCGTGCTCTCTCCGGCGGCGGGATAACTGCAGTAATATCCTGCGAAGCCCAGTCATAATCTGGAATCGTAAGAGCAGCCGCTCCAACCGGAGCATTCACTGCTGCTGTGATGGAAGTTTCCAAATTCTTGAAGGTCAGATGCACCGCCCCAGCCGCTAAAAGAGCGCTACCAATACAACCGGTTGCGAGCCCAATAGCGCGAGCTCCCGTGTACTTCGGCCTGCGGAATACATCCTCGACCAAGCTCTTCGTCGCATGCGCTAGAAGACAGGAGAGCACAATTATGCCCATGCCGTCTGCTAGACCGACCTCACGATTAGTAACCTGCTCATAAAAAAACAACACAGGCCAATGCCAAAGGTACAGCGAGTACGATATATCGCCAAAGTACCGGAGACCCCGACTTCTGAGGAGGGCAACAGGAGACCAACGGGAGTGCGTCTCGCCCGAGATTATTATGAGCGCCGCACTGCAAGTTGGTAGAAGAGCGGCGTATCCAGGAAACTTAGTACTATTCGAATAGGTGATACATGACACTAGAATACCGACAAGGCCAATCTCCCCAATTACGCGCCGCAGGTTCGCAGAAAGAAAGCCATTCCCGTCATGGAAAAGCGCAAGTGCACCCCCAAGCGTAAGTTCCCACACACGTGTCGATGTAGCGAAGTAGGCAAGACTCGGATCAAGTGGAGTAAGATAGATCGAATGCAGGAGCGAGAGGAGGCCAATTCCCCCTGCTATGCAGGTCAACACAGAGTGTGAGTTGTCAGCTGAAGGTCTTGCTAGTCGTATCGCGAACGACAAAGCCAGCGGCCACACGATATAGTATTGTTCTTCGACGGATAATGACCAGAAGTGCTTTAATGGTCCAATGGCATTGTCGGCGGCGAGATAATCAACGGCTTGAGCCGCGAGAATCCAATTCTGAAAATAAAGTGCACTCGCGGCAATGCTCGTCGCTATGTCAAGCCATTGAGTCCTTGGGATCAGTGGCAAGCACAAGGCAACAACAAGCAAGACGAGACTAGACGCAGGTAAAAGCCGCCTGATCCTGCGTGCATAAAAGCCCGCGATGTTGATGCGACCGGTGGTTTCTACCTCTTTCAACAACGAAGCCGTAATGAGATAGCCCGAAATTACGAAAAAGACGTCAACCCCAACATAGCCACCTGGCACGAAGGCAGGCCAGATATGATACACCAATACCGCTGCAACCGCGACGGCCCTAAGTCCTTGGATCTGGGGCCTGAAGCCGATGGTGATCATGTGTCGTCTTCCAATTCAATCTGCAATCGCTTGGCGGTTGGGAAGATGGCTATCTCCGGCTTCAGGCCTCAACCTTGCATTTTACTCTGGAGTAGCGGTCTTTCCGTGAGCCACCGCAATGCTCGAGCCGCATGCGACTGCACCAAAATTTGACGCAGCTTCGCGATGATGAACTCCAGACTGAACCTACCCCTCGGTTATCTACCGTATAAACACGCTCAAGAGCGTGTTGCCGCCCAGCGCGCGGCTATAAGGCTAGCGCCCTGAGTTTTGCCTCGTCTTCCCGATGCTTGCGATATGACGTTTAAAGGCCGAGTGATCAACGGCGAAGTTTCCAGTCACCCTCTTGCCTGGAGGCACATCCGATACCACGACCGACCCAATCGTAATCAAGGCCCCGGCGCCAATAGTAACGCCGTTTGATACCGTAGCATTTGGGCCGATGTAAGCTTTCTCCCCAAGAGTTACGCGACCACTTAGCATCGAACAGGCCGTCATCTTCACGCCTCGTCCGAGCACGCAGTCGTGAGCAACATGAACAAGATTATCAAAGGAACAGAAATCACCTATTTCGGTCCATGTTGCAAACGTACTGCGTGCAACCGTGACTCCGGCAAGAAACACGCAACCCTGCCCAACTCTTACTCCGCCGACCTGATCAAGAAGTTGGGGCACGCCATCAATCTCAGCCATCTCATAGGCCGAAGAACCAATGACAGTATTGGGGCCTACGATGGTCCCCTCCCCCAGAACCACCCGCTCCATGATGGAGGCATGGGGGCCGATCACACAACCAGGGCCAATGATGACGTCACTTTCGGCAACATAAGCTGTCGGATGGATCTTGGCAGAAGGATCGATACGTGATGAGAACGACTCCCAAAAATGATCTTTCGTGTTTGCAAGGTGCCTGTGGAGTTTGTAGGCCGCTTCAAGCGGCTTGTTGCTTATGGCACAACCGAGATGGCCTGGAATCTGCTCGAGCAGATCCGGTGGGCAAATGACGCCGGCCACACCATCGATGCCCCTCAGTAATTCAGGAAGAAACTTTGAGCTTCCAACCGGCACCAGTTTGTTCGACAGACGCGTAGGAATCTTGCCGACACCGTAAAAGGAGCAATCGCGCACGATACAATCGAAATTGTTGCTAAAGGAACTAAGCCTGATAGTCGACTGCTTAAACATGCATCGCCCCCTTTACGAGCAGCTTATAATAACTATCCTATAGTCGGACGACTTGAGCTAGCCAAAAATAAAACGGTGTCAAGAGTCTCCTTGCGGCACCTAACAGAGCAAATTTACGTCTTTTACTCAGGATCTGCCTAACACCGCCTCCAATAGCTTTAGGACAGATTTGATCAACGATCACGCCCCTTCTCATTGTCGCTCGAGCATGCCGGCTTTTCAGAGATCGGACCAGATAAACGGCGAACCTAGGGAGACCACAATAAAGGATCTGCTTGGCTTAGAGGAAGGGGTGTTACCCGCTCCTATGTACGAGACCCAACTCACGTTCCATCGTCTGGCGCTGAGAAACGACCTTTCTCTGCTTGAGCTCGAACAAGGAAATTGGTGCTTCGCTCCAAGGATCCGCATCAACAAGGACCGCTCGGGGAAGCAATTCGGCACTTGGGAAGTTCTCCCATAGGACCTCGTTAGGACCAAGGCTGGTAATTTCGTCGATCCCAGCCACTTCTGCCCCATCCTTCCCAATAGTAATCAGGCGTTGATCTCGATAGACCCACCGCACCGTTCCATTGAGAAGCATACTCATTACAGCAGCAAACCTTGCATCATCTTCCTGTGCACCCCAGGCCTCCTCATCGTAGCAAAGCCCAATCTGATGCTTCTGCGCAGCAATTTTGCGAAGGAACGCCTGCACCTCACCGGAGAGAATATTATAGATACTTGAATCGACGCGCAGAATAAAAGTAACAGATTGTCCAGCTTCGGCGTGGATCTCTGCCAGATTGGCAGCCGCCGACAAATTGCTACTCACTAGATAGACGATCGCTAGTTCATTGGGACCAGGCTCTCCGCTGCCCAATGGAACGATTCTGATGCCATTATCAGCTAGCTGACCAAGCCCATTGCGCAGTGCCGAATATGTAAATTTAGACCTGTCCTCAGGCTGCGGAATTGCAAAGAAGTCACCAAGCGGATGCCACGCACCTTCTTCTCGAGGACGATCGAGATATCGGAGGATCTCCCACCCGATACGCTCCGATGCCCGCCCATTGCCGAACAGTCCGTCAGGCCGTGCACCACTTGGTTTGAAATCAGTGATCGCCTGAAGTAGCTCCTCGCCGCTCCCCGGAATAACCTTCGCCCACCCAGCCTCTACGATTTCGTTCCATCCAGAGTTAGGCAACGGGATGATCCCAGGCTTGCCCGCGAAGAAGGCCTCCCTCGCCAGCCCCCCGGAATCCGTGATGCAGACCCGGCAATCCAGAAGAACGGTTAGAATATCGAAATAGCTAAGGGGATCTATGATTTTCAGAGAACCCGAAGGTTGCCATTCCCATTGCGAGAGGAGATTACGCACCCGTGGATGGATAGGCAGAAGTACAGGCAACGGCGCTCGATCAAGTGCGGAAAGCAGATCCAGAAGTCTTGATTTCTCTGTAGTATTTTCCGCTCGGTGCAGTGTGGCCAACGCGTATTCTTCAGGGGCCAAACCCAAATCTTTTATGGAGATTGTCTCAACGTGCTTGAGTTGGGACTGCGCCCAGCAGAATAGGTCGTACATGGGATCGCCGGCCCACACCACCCGTTCAGCAGCGAAACCCTCCCGAAGAAGGTATTGCTGAGCTTTTTCCGTCGATGTCAGACAGAGCCAAGCAAGTTCGTCTGTTACAATTCGATTGACTTCCTCGGGGGCTCGGAACCTGCGAAAATTACGCTCCCCTGCTTCAACGTGAAAGAGAGGAATATGGAGGTGCGCTGCTGCCAGCGCCGCGGCAATGGTAGAATTTGTATCGCCATAAACCAAGACACCATCGGGCCTCTGCTCCTCGAAGATTTCCCGAAGTAGCGGCAACATGGCGCCGATCTGATCAATGATCGGCCCAGATCCGATCTTCAGATTGTAGTCAGGACTTGGCAGCCCAAGCTGATGAAAAAATATATCACTCAACTGCTGATCATAGTGCTGACCCGTATGGACGAGGCAATTGCTAAGCTGCTTATCAATCCCGGCCTGCGCCCACTGCTTCGCAACAATCGCAGCTTTCACAAACTGAGGTCTGTTTCCTACAACGGTTATGATTTTTTTCATGTAATGAACCTTGCTGGACGCGGGTAGGGCCTTGCTGTATAGCCGCACGATATAATCTGTATAGCCCCGGAGATCAAAGGGAACAGCATGTCTAGTCGCCTTGTCCGTTTATATAGAGATCTCAGCCATCCTAAGCGGAAAACGGTTGTGTTCTCTCTGGTCGCAAACGCAGGAACCGTCGATGGGCGGGTGATGAAGCAGGCGGCGACACTCCGTGATTCTGGGTACGACGTATGGTTGTATGGACTGCTAGTGCCTGGCTCTGCAGAGTCGGAACAAGCCCACGGCATCAATGTACGCCGAATTCCCTATTTCGATTCAAAGAAAGTTTCATCGAGAATAAAAGCGACTGCATTGAGTGTCTTTGGACGCAATCAGGACCTTATAGATCAAACAGACAAGGCTCTCAGGGAAGCGAACGCCCGCAAGCAAGAACTAGCCAACTGGTTAAACGAGAAACGTGAGCGTGTCTATTACGAGGCAGCAAATAAAGCAACAGGGCATTTTCTAAAAAAGAAGTATAAGAGCAAAAAACAAGAACTTAAAAATCTTGTTGCGGAACTTGAGGCCGCAAAAGGAAGCGTTTTCTATTATCGTTATTATCAATTTGCTGAAAATCTAATCAGCCACAGATTCGAAACTCTGCCAGATATTATCCATGCTCACGACCTGATGGCTCTGCCTGGCGCCGTCGCCCTATCGAAACTCACGGGCGCAAAAGTCATTTTTGACGCGCACGAGATCGAAACAGAGCGCACCCCGCCGCTGCCAGCAGACAGGAAGCAGTTCATAAAAGAACTGGAAGAGGATCTCTTCCAACATATCGACGAAATGGTCGTCTGCTGTGACAGCGCTGCAGACTTTTACTTCGATATCTTCAAGAAGAAGCGCCCTATCCTGGTCATGAATGCGCCCGACAACCGCTTCCTGACCAACACAGCGCCTCCTGGCCACGACATTCGCAGCCAAAGCGGCCTCAGCGCCGAGACACCGCTCATAGTGTACACAGGGGCAGTTGGCCTGGAGGCACGAGGCGTCGATAAGATCGTACAGTCTCTCCGTTATCTGCCCGGCTATCACCTTGCCATTCAAGGTCCAAGAAAGGACAAGTTCGACAGCTGGCTCCGAGCGATCGCTGAAGAAGAAGGTTGCCTTGACCGCGTACACTTTCTTCAATCTGTTCCCCAAGACATTCTCGTCGACACATTGCGAACTGGGGATGTTGGTGTCTGCGCGTTCCAAGACGTTTCGCTTAATCATCGGTACGCTCTGCCGAACAAATTGTTTGAGATGGCTTTTGCAGATCTACCTCTTTGCCTTTCGAACTTAGTTGAAATGAGCAAGTTCATCCAACGTGTCGGCAATGGTGTTTGCATGGATGAGACAAACCCAAGCGCCATCGCCGAAGCAATTAGGCATGTTTACGAGAACAGGCAGCGCTATACTCTGTCGCCCAGCGGTAAAGAAGCGCTAAGCCGAGAGTACTCTTGGGCAACTCAAGCCCGCCGCTTGCAGGAAATGTATGCGAAACTGGGGCGCCCCATCGCGTTCCCCAAACTCATGGCCTAAAGCGCTTCCGTGAGGACGAAATCAAGGAATTGCAATCGGGTGCAGTCAGGAAACCAGCGGCTTGCCATGGCTTTCGCCATGGCATCGAGAACACCTAATTGAACTGGGGTGCCCCGATTGGTTTGGCCTGACCAACCGTCTTGCGCCTGACACTCTCTGGGCATCCTCCAGTCCCTTCCCCTGCCGATAAACCGGCCAACCGATCATATACTGGGGCATCGATCGCCGGAGAAATTGCGGCAATACCATGAAAACCCCTGACACGACTAAACCGCTTTCACCGTCTTGCCATTCGCTATGAGCGTCGCCCCGACATCCGTCTGGCATTCACGGCACTCAGATGCAGGCTCGTCCGCCTCAATCAATGCAAGCAACTCTCTTAGGACGCGGCAGATCTCGTGCTTTATCGCGCGCTGAGCTTACTTAAATAGCTTTCTGGACAAGAATCGCACCATGGAACGTACTGCGGCTGCCATTCCATCATTCTTGTTCACGTATTTGAATTTTGTGACATTTTCCAGAAGAGCGGGGGGCAGAATAGAAAGCCAACCCGACCCCGACCTTAGGCTTGCTTGATACTCGAGCAAGCGCTGAACGGTTCGAGCGTCGACCGGTTTCGGCGCAAGCATCATGTCCTGATAGTGGCTTACGAGGAGCGGCATCACAGCCTCCGCACTATGCGTCTGCTCGAACCACTCCCGGCCCGCACGCGCCATCTGCTCCCGCGAATGCCGCTGCGTAATGTGTTGGCGAAGAACATCGATGATGGTCTCTGGATCCGCGTTCGCCAAAGGCAGCGGATCTGCACCGAAAGTGTGGATCAGGTCGGGCCGGATATATGAAATGACTGTACGCCCTAATGCAAAGCCTTCGACAGCTAAAACTCCGTACCAACCGATTCGAAGCTGATCAATTAGGATGTCAGCGTCGGCGATTGCACTGAGTGCCTCTGCGTTGGAGCGCCCTTCTATCAACCTGAACTCAAATGCATGTCCCTCACGCTTTAACTGCTCAACTGCGGCCAGAACAAAATCCGTACCCTTTACGCCTCGACGCGACGGCGCATGCAGCACGACAGGATTCTCTCCTCTCAGAGGCCGAGCCTTGACCGTCTCTGGAGGCTGAACGTAACGAGGAATAACGATGCTTCCCGGCACGTAACTTTGGAGTTCTGGATCAGTTACGAACACACGATCGGCAATCGCTGAAATATAGTTGATGTAGGCCTCTTGTGAGGACTCATTGAATTTCTTGAATAAACGGTCTGGGTCCTCATCGGCATAGTGAAATCTATTTGTCGCCCGGAAAAGCGACGGCTTTCTAACTTCGCTTCCACGGAAGTGAAAACATACCCGCTTGCCTGCCGCTTTGAGGAGAACCAGATCTAACAAAGCAGGAAAGTAGAATTCATTGGGATTCCAGTAGAAAAAAGGCCTCATATGCAGATGAAAAATATCGTAACTATCGACAATTTCTGCTAAATACCTACCAATCGAGACCCAGTCCGACAACGAACAATTGATGACATCATCAGCGGCGTAAGAAAAGTGATTGTCTCCGATGATGATGCTTCGTGCATCGACGCCATATTGTCGCAGCCCTTTGGCCAGTGCCGCAGGCTGACCCGCCGACCCGGTTATGCCTTGAAAAACTCGCAACCTGACCACTTTGGGCATCCACCTGTTCTGACGCCAAGGGCGTTTAAAGAAGAGGCACTTGTTTAGCAACACATCCCGAAGGGACCTGATCCGCAGGAGAAAGCGCCCAGCCTCAACCATGCCCTACCAAGCGGGCAGATTTGCAAGCCCCCCCCCCTCTGAACCGGTATTGTGACCCGATTCATAGTCGTGATAAGCGTCCGGCTCATCTTAAGGCAGAGGATTAATGAATAGACGAGACCGCGCCCTGGTTCTGGCCACTGTAGCCAATAACAAGCTGAACGTGGCGCTCCACACGGTTGCCGGAATTGCGTTGATCGGCTCATCGGTCGGTTTCTCGGCCATGATAGCGCTGTATTTCGGCTTTGATGTTCTTGGCATGAAAGACCGCTCAGGCCTTAGCGCTCTCGCGGAGAACAAAGTCTATGCTATCTCCGCGGCCATTGTGTTCGCATTGATCTCGCTCGTGGCACGCGCCGGACAGACACTTATTGAAGCCAAGGTCACGGTGGAACGGGAGCGATGGTTCGCAGAGGAGTTGAGGGCCTCGCCGGCGGCCAAATTGGTCCAGGGGAATATCGCACGCGCCTCGAACTATTATGGGCGCCTCTCGAACGTCAGCATGCGAACGGTGAGCATTGTCTGCGTCCTCGTTGTCAGTCTCATCGGTCTCATCATTCATCTCCCGCCACATTATGGCACGATAGGAGTCGGAGTAGTTCTTACCTGCTTTGTTGGGCTCTATGGTATAATGAAAACCCTTACGGGCAGGATTACGGACGCAACGCATGGGCTGTTTCAGCATGCAAAAGAAGCAGGAGCCTGGAAACTCAACAGCAAAAATGCGCACACCGAAGAGGTTGACCTTTATTATAAATCGTATCAAAACCGCTTGATATTATCCTCTTCTTTCAGTTTCGCACCTCTCTTCTTTGCACTTGTGTTTTCTATATTCATTCTATTAATGCACGAATCAAAGGCAATTGACGTTGATTTCGGTGAGGTTTTTATCGTTTTTGCCCTGCTGCGGGCATACCTTGCTTTGGTCAGCAGTTTCTTTACGGGCTTGCTTCAGAGCGCTGCGTTCCTGCCTGCAGTGAAACCATACGCGGCCTTCATTCAGGGGCTGTCGCTTCCTCAAGAAAGCCAGAGTGTGACAGACGCGAAATATCTGGCCGAAGAGCCTGTCCTGGAGGAGGACTCGATGGGAGAGATCTGAAAAGAAGTCGGACGCATCCTTCAATAATGCCTGAAAAGGGAACAATACCGCTCTAGCGCGTTCCTCCCGTCTCGTTGCCGTCCACTGGCCCTGGACATAGGGCTTCGTCCCTCCGCCCATTTAACAAGAATATTGACCACTGGCCTCATTCGTGGGAAAGGCCTGCCCCGCTACAGGGATACATTAAGATGTTACAAAGGAATACGATATCTGATGCCGCCGCCCGCCTGAAGGTGGCGATACATGACCGTACTGCGGTCGTCGGGATTGTAGGCTTGGGCTATGTTGGTATCCCGTTGGCTTTGACTGCCGCAAAGGCAGGCTTCAACGTCCTCGGTTTTGATATCGATGCCCCACGTGTCGACCAGATCAACCTGGGCAAGAGCCTCATCAAGCACATCTCCTCCGAAGCCGTTTCCGAGGCTGTCGACAGCGGCAAATTCCAG